>JASJYE010000014.1 GCA_030123645.1 Candidatus Hydrogenedentota bacterium
CTACTTTTGAAGGAGCCCAAAAGTCCCTTTTTTGCTCAGCTTTCCGCGTATTCTGGAAGCGAAAAGCCATGAACGCTTAGTTTTTTTCTTGGCGCGGCCGGTGCATAACGAAGGATCGAATAGGGAAGCGTATGGACAGGAAACGTGAACGTAACCCGCTAAGAAATGGATTTTGGTTCGTGGTTGCGGGAGCCGGAATCGGCGCATCGTTTTTCATGCACAGCCCGTATGTGGCCTATTCGATTTACGCCTTCCTGTTGCTGGTGGGGATCGCACATTACTCATCGATCGCGTGGCTCGCGGGGCTGGACTGCGAACGCTCGCTGAGCAAGACTATCCTGCAGCAAGGCGACGTAGTGGATGTGGATGTGACTGTCTCGAACAAGCGGGGCTGGCCCATCCCGTGGATCTTTTTGGAGGACGTGTTCCCGCCCTTTTGCCACCGCGCCGGAGACAACTCGCGTCTGGCCGTGCTGATGCCGGGCCGTTCGGTCACGATGAGCTATAGGCTGACCCTTCCGAAGCGGGGCTACCATCGGATCGGCCCGTTGGTGATGGAGTCGGGCGATCTCTTTGGTCTTCAGAAGCGATTTCGCACGGGCGTGCAGCAGGACTACGTATCGGTACTGCCGACGATCGCTTATATAGATACCTTCAACATCGCGGCGAAGCGGCCGCAGGGGCCGATCCGGACCAGCCACCGTATCTATGAGGACCCAGCGCGCCTTGCCGGGCTGCGCGAGTACGAAATAGGCGACCCGATGAACCGGATACATTGGAAGGCCTCTGCGCGGACGGGGGAGTTGTTTACGAAGACCTACGAGCCGTCGTCAGTGACGGGTGGCACGTTGATCCTGGACCTGTATGAAGACAACTACGTTCCTGAGGATCGCGAGGCGCGTATGGAGCTCGCAATCACCGTTACTGCGTCGATCGCGTATCTGCTGCAGATTTCCAGAGAGCAGGTCGGCATGATTACGAACGGTCTGGACGCCGCGGAGGAGGCGCAATATGAGGTGGAGTCGCAGGGCTCGCTCTCGCGTGAGGAGGCGCAGGAGAGCGTGGTCGGCGAGGTCGAGTCGGACCGGATCAGCCCGCTGAAAGTGCCGACCATGCGCACGACCATGCAGGCGCAGCAGATCGCGGAAAATCTGGCGCGGATCGTTCCGGGCCACGGCTTGGACGCGGTAGAGCTTATCCTCGAGGAGTTCCGCGGGCTGCCGCGCGATGCCGCCATGCTGCCCGTGGTGCCGTATGTTGGCGAGCAGCTTGCTCTGACGCTCGCGGAGATGAAGTACTCGGGCTTCGCCGTGAGTGTGTTCTTTATTCGCGACCGGAAGGGCTACGAAGAAGCGGCTGTGCTGCTCGCGCCGCACAATATCCATGTCTTCCACATCCAAGAGGAAAGCGATCTCCATGAGCTCGCCCCGCAGAAGATTGGGCAGTAGGATGCGTATACGCCGCGCGGCTTACAGCGGCGTGCTGCTCTTGCCGGCGCTTTGGCTCTGCGCTTGCACGCCTGAAGACGACTCCCTTGGGCCTGTCGAAGCCAGCGTGGGCGGCCTGGAATCGATGGGCCCCAATGTCGTTTGGATTCTACTTGACGCGTGCCGCGCATCGAACTTGTCGTGTTACGGCTACGAGCGTCAGACTTCTCCGGCGATCGACAGGCTCGCGGCGCGTGGCGCGCTCTTTGAGCAGGCGTATGCACAGGGCTTCGAGACGGTTCGTTCGGTCCCCTCCTACATGACAGGGCGGCATTTCGCGGTGCCGTGCCTGAGCATTCAAGTCTGGCAGGACCTCTTCAAGGCCCCTCCTCCTGAGGAGCAGCTTCTCCCGCATATTCTCTCTGAGAACGGATACGAGACGGTCATGGTGTCGGCGCACCCGTACATTACGCCCGAATCCCGCTTGTCGCGCGCCTTCGACAGGGCGATACACCTTCGAGGCATGCCGTATGCAGAGCTCAACGAGCTGGTGGATGCGGCCGAGGCCTATCTCGAAGAGCCGAAATCGCGCCCTTTTTTCCTGTACGTCCACGCGATGGACACGCACTTTCCGCATCTTCTGCGCCCCCCCTACGATCAATGGGTCGACCCGGACTACGAGAGCAAGGCGATCAGTGGCGGCCACGCCCTCCGGGGGCCGATTGTTAAGTACTCCTCCGAAGACCAAGAGACGCTTAGGGGCCTGCATGACGGCAGCATACTTATGAGCGACGGGGCGATCGGCAGGCTCGTGGATATCGTCGAGCGATTGGGATACGCGGAGAACACGATATGGGTCATCGGAGCAGACCACGGCGATCTTCTTGGCGAAGACGGCCGTCGCGTGGGTCACGACTTCAAGTACGAGGAAGTCATGCGCGTTCCGCTTATCCTCGCGGGTCCTGGCATTCCGGCGGGGACCCGAAGCCGTGCGCTCGTCGAGAATACGGACATTGTTCCGACTCTGGTCGAGCTGCTGGGGCTCCGTACCGAAGCGAAGTTTCACGGGAAGCCCTTGCAGCCTCTATGGGGGCCGTCCGAAGGTGCGCGTCTTCATGAAGCTGTCATGGCTCATCACGACGACGGAACACTCGTCGTTCGCACACTCGATCACACCTACCACTACTCACTCGAAACCCAGAAGGAAACGTTGTGGCCGGGACCGCGGACAGCGAAATCTTCGCCCAAAGCGCTGCCGGCGGACAGCGCCGCCGCAGAAGCGATTCGGGAGCGGGTGGGCAGCGAATTTCTTCCGCAATGGCGAAGTTTTACAGCACTCCCTCTGCGTGAAATCGACATGCCCTTTATCGAGCGCATAAGGCTAGAGCACATCAGCAATGCCGGGCAGATCCTCACTCAGCTCGGAGAGGCGCCGGACGATACCTATCCGCTCAAGGCGAAATGGACGCTCTATCCCTATGGGCTGGTCAACAACGGCTGGCTGGAGGGGGCCCCGCCCGTCGGACTGAGCATTCCGGTCCCCAATGGGAAGTTTCATGTGCAGTTGGAATTGTTCACGACGGAGCTCTGGGGGCATCCGGCAGGGGCGGTGTTGGTCAGGGCGGAGTCTGATGCCGCGTTTAAGCGCATCGAGGATTACTCCGGCCGGGGGCACAAATTTGTCGAGCTCGGCGAATACGAGGTAAGCGACGGGCTATTCGACGTTCTCTTGGACCGGGCCGTCCCGGAGCACTGGGCTCTTGTGCGAAGATTTCGATTCATTCCCGCGGGCATTGCCGCGCAGGTGGGCACACTCGAGGAGAACCAGCAGCGCGAGGAGTCCCTGCGCGCGTTGGGATATCTATAGGGCGCTGTTCGACATGACGGATAAACACGACAAATCATCGCAGGACTTTCAAAGCTTGATGACGACGCCGGATTACGATGTGGCCGAGGCGGCCAAGAGGGAGCGGGAAGCAAAGCGGCAACGAACCGATTTTCAGGGTCTTAAGGAGGAAATGCCCGACGATCCGCGCCGATACTCTCGCCGTTCTGCGACGGACATGATTATAGACGCCCTGACGCCGCTTCTGATCTTCGCTATGGTCTATTCGCTCGTGTTTTTTTTGCTGGACGTCCGCTTCATATACAGCGAGGTGCACATTCAAAACCTGCGATTGTTTGCGTTTTGTATGGTTATGGGGGTCGTCGCACTGAACCGGATGGTTGCGCGCGACGGCTCCGAAGAATCGATGATGTACATCATTGCGCTGGTGTTGGTGGTCGGATTCTACACGGCGTTAACCACCGGCATTTATGACGTGGGCTCGGTTGCGCCAGGATTCCTCGACCGTCCGGGGACGGCGGCGCTCTTCAACATGACCTTCGTCGGGTTACTGTGGTGGGCGACGAACCGGCTGACGCATGAGTGTTGCATCGACGAGAACAGGACCGCCGGCGACATCGGCATTCTGACGGGGACGGTCCGGAAGTTTCAGCTTTCTATCCGCCGCGGCGCTACACTCAACAAAAAGACGTCTAGCGCGGCGCCGGCGAAGAAAAAGAGCGCGTCGCGTGCGCCCGTCGGCTTCCTCATGGAGGCGGACGAGATCGAGGCCATCGATCCCTTGGAATACAAGCCGCCGGAAGCGGACAAGCCTGCAAAAGCGCCGCGTGAAGCTCCGAGCAAGCGCCTTGAGAGACACCATCCGGGGGTCTCGATATTCTATTTTTCCGTTCCCGCAATGGCGGCATTCGCGCTGGGGCTGCCGGTGCTCATGCGCGGCGGACCGGCGTTCATACGCTCGGGGCACGTCTACGTTGCAGTGTTCACGGTCAGCGCGCTGTCCTTGCTCATGCTTACGAGCCTGGGCGGACTGCGGCAGTACTTTCGCTCGCGGCGAATCGAGTTTCCGGCCGCTATCGGCTGGTTCTGGGTCGGGCTGGGGTCGGTGATGATCGCGGCGGTGATGACCGGCGCGTTGCAACTGCCTTTGCCGGAGTTGCCGAAGGCGGCGCTCATCGAATCTCACCAGTACGATCCTTGGAGTCGCAATTCCTCTTTCGAGCTCGTGCTTTCTCCTGCGTCGAAAACTGCCGACTTGGTCGAGCAAACTCGCATCGTCGAGCGCGTCGGCCAGGCCGTCCTCGTGTGTATGGGGCTGTTTCTTCTATTCGCGGGGGCGCGGGCCGTCGGTGCTCTCGCGGTGTCGATCGGGCGCAATCGCGATTGGTACCCGGATTGGGTGATTGACCTCTTCAATGGGCTCGATCGCTTTTTGGAGCGTGTCATTCGCGTACCGCAGCTTCCTAAGCGCCGGGGCCCGACCCGGATCAGTCCGGCGGTGGCGATGAGCACGCCGTTCAGAAATCCGATGGCGGGAGAGGGGGGAGGCGGCCGCAGCCCGAAGGTCCGGAATTATGTGGCGGTATCCTACGACGCGTTGTGCGCTCTGGCGGCCGATCTGGGCGTGCCGCGGCATGCCGATCAGACGCCCTACGAGTTCGTGAAGGCCTTTCCGCGCGAGCTGCGCGGGCTCAGACGCGAGGCGCGCGAACTCACGGAGATGTACGTCCGTTCGGCTTACTCCGAAGAGCCGCTCGACGAAAAGGCACTCGATCGCTTGCGGAAGTTCTGGATGGCCTACGAAAAAGTCCGGGGCCGCTACATCCGTTGAGAGGGCCGGGCTACCAACCTTTCTTGATCGCGTGGGCGCGAAGTGTGAGCCATTGTGTCTGGGTATCGAGGATCCCCATCCATTGGCTCGCGGTGTAACCGGCGACAAGACCTTCTTGTTGGATACACTGGTAGCAAACCGTGACCACATGCTTGATCCCGACGGCGTAGTAGAGCGCCTTTTCTTCTGAGGGCGAGAGGCTGCGGTACCTTTGATAGTGGTCGAGTAAGATGTCGACACGCTGCTCGAGCTTGTCCTCTTCGGTGCAGGTGCGCACGCACAGGTTCGACAGCGCGTAGGCAAGGTCCTCGAGATAACACCCATCCCCGGCGAACTCGAGGTCGATAATGGCCATCAGCCGCTCTTTTTGAAAAATGAGATTGCCGCTGTGCCAATCGCCGTGAATGAGGCCCGTCTCGAATTGGTTGCGGGCGTCCCAGTCCAACTCGTTCGTGGATTCACGCAGGAAGAGCGCGATGTTGTTGCAGTGGTCGTCGATGATTTTGGGGTCGCCTTGGCTCCGGGCGCGATCGTAGAGCTTGCTGAATATCTCGCGCGGCACTTCGCTGAAGCGCCACATTCGCGCGTCGCGGTCGGGGCATGGAAAGTCGCGGCAGATCTTGTGAAACGATCCCAAGGCGGTCGCGCAGTTCATGAGGTTCCTGCCGGTGACGCGCATGGCGTTGCCTTCAATGAATTCCTGCAGCTCGAAGGCCCAGTCGGCCATCTCAACGATCTTGGCCCCGGTGAAGGAAGGCTGAATGCGCGCGACGGGCAGGCCATGTTTGTCGAGGTGGGCGGAAAGGCGGTGCTGAAAACGCAGCGAATCAAGGACTTCAGGATCGTTCCGGTAGGTCTTTACCAGGAAGAATCCCTTATCGGTCTCAATGACGAATTTCTGGTGGCGGCGCTGGTGAACACGTTGGAGAGTTTTCGGGATCCATACCTCGCCGAGGTCATAGTGTTGAGAAATGATGTTCGCCAGGGCTCTCTCGGCGATGGTGTGGGTTGTCACAAAGTACTCCGGAGTGTAGTTCGAAGCGGGCCCTTGGAGTGGCGGCCCCAAGGGATTTAGCGTTTCAACATCCGCCGCAAATAGGCGGCATCCTCCCGCGCGCAGGCACGCGGATCTCCCGTGCCTACGTGCTCGATGCAGACGGGGCCATTATAACCCAACTCCTTGAGCTTGTGCAGGTATCGGGAGAGATCGACGGCCCCATTCGCGAGTCCGACCGAGAAGTCGTAGGCGCCTTCGGCCTCGCGGCAACTTTTGAAATGGAAGTAGCCGATGCGATCGCGGATGGGGTCCAGGGCCTCCGGATCGCGGTCGTCCATGCTTGTTGCGTACATATTCCCCGGGTCGGGTGTCGCGACGACGTGCTCGCTATCGACTAAATCGAGCAGACGGCGCGTCGAGGAGACCGTATCGTGAATTGTGTTCATGTGGATTTCCAAGGCGAGACGGACCCCGCTTTTTCCAGCGACAGCGCCTAAAGCGCGCAGCGCAGCGGCGGCCTTTTCGTAGTGCGCATCCGTGGCGAGCGCGGAGCCGTTGTTGGCGAAATCGTTGGGATCGCCAAAGAGCACCCCGGCATAACCGTTCATGAGGCCTATGCCGTGCCCGGCGCAGATCCCAATGTTGCCTTCGATCAGGGCGACGGACCGTTTGACGGCGTCTTCATCTTCGCTGAAGAAATCGCCTGCGAAATCGACACAGGTAATGGGGATGTTGTGCGTGCCGCCCAGCTCAACGGCCCTTAACAACTCCTCTTGCAGACGGGTCTCATCGAAGTGGACCCGGGACAGTTCCAGGCCGTCATAGGCGAAGTCCTTCGCAGCCTGAAATGCCTCGCGCAACGGACGATCGCGGAAGGTGTAGCTATGAAGGAAGATCTCCAAACGCAGGTACTTTCCCGGTGTTGATGCCAGCTCTCGATTCGGCCTCCGATTCACCCTAAGATGGGACTTTATAGGCGTTTCCGCAAGGCAAAGCAAATGGAATCTAGCAAGAGTTTAGGTCCATGGAGGGTCGCAAATACAGGGCTTATCGAGGTAGGACGCAAGAAAAGGGACAGACACGTCTTCGCTCGTGCCTCGCTTCGCTTGCGTCTACTTTTGAAAGAGCCCAAAAGTCCCTCTTTTGCTTAGCTCTCCGCGTATTCTGAGGGCGAGAAGCCGCTGAACGTTTATGGAATTCATTTGTCAATAATTTTTGTTATAGTTCTCGGGGAGTGGTTCGCCCGTGAAGGCCGGGCCGGGATTCAACTAAGTGGGTGTTGCTTTGTTGAAAACCATGAATACGATGTCATTATGAGCGAAGCGAATCTCTTGAAGAGGGAAAGTCCATTCTTAGAAGAGGTACTTCGCTGCGCTCAGGATGACACAAAGAAGGATTTAACAGAGGAAGTGGGTGTCTAAACTATGGTTAGATTCGACAAGGTCCGGCGGCGTCTGGGGCCCGGGGTCGAGTTTTATTGCGAGGAGTTTCGCGCGGACGCTGGGGCGCATGTCGCGCTGTGGGGTCCGAGCGGCTGCGGCAAGAGCACGATGCTGAACTTGGTGACGGGACTGCTGCGGCCTGACGAGGGCGTTGTCGAGGTGGACGGCGTTGAGATTCAGGCCCTTGGCGAGGGGGCCTTGGACCAGTTCCGCGGCCAGCGGTTCGGCTTTGTCTTCCAGACCTTTAATCTTTTGACTCCTTTCACCGCGCTGCAAAACGTCATGCTCGGGATGCAGTTCAGCGACACGCGGCCGCAGAAGGTTTGGAAATCGCATGCGATGGAACTCCTCGAGCGCGTGGGGCTGGGCCATCGGATTAACGCCAAGCCTACTACGCTGAGTGTGGGCGAGCAGCAGCGCGTGGCGATCGCGCGGGCGCTGGCCAACAAGCAGAAGATCGTGGTTGCGGACGAGCCGACGGGCAGCCTCGATCCGAAGTCGGCCGCCTCGGTGATGGAATTGCTGCTCGAGATGTGCCGCGAGGAGGAGGTCACCGTGCTGATGGTCACGCACGATCGCGCGATTGCCGATGAGTTGCCGGATCGCTTCGATTGCTCGGATCTCGTTCGCGAGGTGGATTCGTGAGTCTCTGGCGGATCGCGTGGATTTATTTGTGGAGCCGGTGGCTGACGACCGGGCTTACGATCCTTTCCGTTGCGCTTGCGGTGGGCCTCATCTCCGCCATCCTTACGCTGCGCGACGAGACGCGCGCGCGTTTCGAAGAGGAGCAGCAGGCCTACGACATTGTCGTCGGGCCACCGGGCAGCCCGCTGCAGCTTGTGCTCAATGCAGTGTACTTTTTGGACCAGCCGACGGGCGTGCTCGCGTACTCGGATTATGAGCGGCTCAAGGAGCATGAGGACGTCGAGCACGCCTTCCCCATTGGGCTGGGCGACACTTACAGGCGTTTTCGGATCGTAGGCACAGTTCGAGAAATCTTTGAGTATCCCTGGACGCACCCGGTGACCGGCGAAGATCGCTTTCCTTTCCAGCTCGAGGACGGAAGGTTCTTCAGCGCGCCGCTGGAAGCGGTAGTGGGGTATCGCGTCGCGCTCAATACGCGTCTGAAGGTGGGGGACCGCTTTGCGGGTACGCACGGCACGATCGAGTTTTCCTCTGACATCGCTGAGTATGACCACAGCAAGGACCCATATGAGGTAGTCGGCGTGCTCAAGCCTTCCGGCACGTCTGCTGACCGCGCGATCTTTGTCGACCTGCAGTCGATCTGGGACCTGCACGCGCGTGTCGATGAATCTTATGAAGGCGAAGGGCCGCCGGGTTCAGGGTCAGGGAATAGCGAAGAGCGTGGCGTCGCCGAAGAGGAAGAGAAGCTCGTGTCGGCCGTGCTGATTGACCTGTACAGTCCGGCGCTGCGGTTTTCTTTCATGGAGTATGTGATGCGGGAGTACGCGGCGACCCCGGCAATCCCGGTAGTGCAGATTCTCCGCTTGTACAATCAGATTCTAGCCCCCGCCGTACTTATAATGATGTCGGTAGGTTATGTGGTCGTGATTATTTCCGCGCTCTCGATCCTTATCGGCCTGTACCTTTCCATTATCCAGCGAAAACGAGACCTTGCTATAATGAGGGCGCTCGGGGCTTCGGCCTACGAAATCTTTGGCGCGGTGATGATCGAGGCCTTCTTGGTGACCGTGATGGGCATCGCGGCGGGCTGGGTCCTGGGCAAGACCGTAGCCTTGGGGCTCGGGGTGTATATGAGCCGGGCCTATGGCTTTAACATCGCTGGGCTGGGCACTAGCTCGGAAGAACTCGGGTTCTTCGCGATTGTCGCGATGGTCGGATTGCTCGCGGGCATCGTCCCGGCGTGGCAGGCGTACCGCACGGACGTTGCGCGAGACTTACAGGCGACATAGCGAAGTCCTAAGGAACTCAGGACGTGAAGAAGCGAACAAAGCGTGACATCGGAATTTTTCTGGGTGTAATCGCCCTCATCGGCGGCGTCGCCCTTGCCAATTCGCAGTTCCGGCGCGGGAACTTAGCGCAACAATACGAGCGCCTTCGCGCTCAGCTCGAATCTGGTCATCTTCAGGAAGGCATGAACCTGCTACCGTTCAACCTCCTGCGTAAGACAAAGGGTTCGCTCACTAAAGGCGGCACTTTTGCCGCGGATCTGTTCGACTACAACAATCAACCGGCCCATATGATCGGATTTATGGTCCCTCAAGAAACGTTCATCGATGTGAGCGACTTCATGATGCTCCCCATTCCGATTGAGTGCTATTTTTGTGCTATGCCTCCTGCGCGCGATGTGTTGTATGTCCACCTACAGGAGGGTGAGACGGCGCAGATCTATGCCGAACCGGTCCTCATCCTCGGAACGTTCAAGATAAATGAGGGGCCCGGCCAAAAGTATTTCTACTCGATTACCGACGCAACGATCAGGGCGGCTGAGGACGATGGCGAACTTACGCGCCGGCGTCTGAAACTGCAACACATGCTTCCCGTTCATGAGCGCGATCCGGATCTGCTGCTCGAGCCCTACAATCCCGACGACGACACGGATTAGCGGCGGATCCGGGGCCTCGTTGAGATGATCCCCTACCGCGCTACGCTCCGGCGTCTACGATACACCAAGGTCAGGGCTGCTGCCAGAAGTAACGTTGCACCGGCCATTTGAGCCGAGCCTGCTGAGTGCTTGCTTAGAATTATAAGAGGCTTCAGCAAAACCTGCACAAGGGATCGCAGGAAGGGACTGCGCGCGATCTTGTCCGCGATCGGCGGGCTGAGGCGGTAGTACGTGTCCACGAAAGCCGTGCCAAAGGCGTTGTCGAGCATACGGCGATCGCGCAATGCGCGCAGGACGTCGATTTCCTCCGCCAGGGGCGTGCCGTAGGCGGCAGTGGCGATGAAGCATACGCCGGTGCCGAAAATGCCATCGTTGCCCGAGTCCCCGCCACCGTCTCCGCCGTCGCCACCGCCGTCGTCTGCGAGTGAGGCCACCCCCAATCGGACAACGAAAAGGTCGAGCCCTCCTGCGCTGCTAAGCCGAAGGGCCCCGGGGCCGGGATCGAAGTCAACCGTGCCTTCGAATTCGCCCACAACATGGAAATTATTTTCGCCGTCAGTGACGAGGCCAAGCGCAAAAATGTTGCCGGGCGCGCTGATGTGCTCCACGGCGACGACCGCCCCGTCGATGGCCGTTTGATGCATGAGAAACATGTCGACGCCCCCGGCGCTCGTAAGAGGCAATGCACGTGAGAAGGGGTCGAAATCGGCCGTATCTTCGAATCCGCCGGCGACGTAGAGGTTACCCGCACCGTCGGTCGTAATGGCGGTAGCGATGCTGGTCCCGCTTACTTGGGTAGCCCAGAGGAAGAATCCGCCGGCGTCCAAGGCGCTGATAAACGCGCTGCCGGGCACGGTTTCGGAGCCCGCGGCTCCCTGGAGGTCGGCGACGCCTATGCCTGGATCGAAGTCGAAGGTCCCTTCAAATACTCCCGTCGTGTAGACGTTTCCGTTCGGATCCACGGAGATCGAGGAGGCTTCGGAATCCAGGAGCCCCGTGAAGTGTCCGGCCCAGATGAATTGGCCGCTGGTGTCGAGCTTGCAGACGTAGACGTCGTCGGTATCCGTTCCGCTCGATTGTAAGGCGAAGGTCATTGGACCCGGATCGAAATCTACGTCACCTTGAAATGACCCTGTCAAATAGACGTAGCCCGCATCATCGAGTGCAAGACCATGTGGCTTTATTTCCGAGAGTTCGCCGCCCTGAAATTGCACGGCCCAGACGAAGTCGCCGTTTGTGGTCAGTTTTGCCCCAAAGTGATCGCTCCCGGCGCTTGTCATCTCAAAAACTTCCGGGCCGGGGTCGAAATCTACAGTTCCAAAAAAGTCACCGGCGATGTAAACGTTGTCCGAAAGATCCAGGGCGAGTTCTGCCGGGTCGGCGAAGAAGCCAGAAAAGTCATTGGAAGTTGCGAATTGCCGTGCCCATATGAGGTTGCCGCCGGCATTGAGCTTGCAAATGAATAGAGCGTTGAGTGAATCCGCAGTGAGTTCTACGACGCCGAGCCCCGGATCGAAATCGACGGTGTCCTCGAAGGAGCCGGTAAGGTAGATGTCGCCCGAGGCAGCGGCAGCGATGCCCCCGTCCCATTCGTCGCCCGTGCCGCCAATGCGGACCGCCCATGCGAAGGCGCCGTCCTTGTCGAGTTTGGAGAGGAAAATGTCGTCTCCTCCGGCACTGACGAGATTGAACTGAGCGGGACCGGG
The DNA here is from genome assembly GCA_030123645.1 of Candidatus Hydrogenedentota bacterium. Lineage (GTDB taxonomy): Bacteria > Hydrogenedentota > Hydrogenedentia > Hydrogenedentales > JASJYE01. The sequence goes on from JASJYE010000014.1 coordinate 11,837, forward strand.
ATCTACATCGACGGTGCCGCTGAAGACCCCGGTGGTGTATACGCTGTCGTCGGGCGGAACGGCGATATGCCTGCCGTACACGTCGTTATCGCTTTTGATCTGCGATGCCCAGACGGGCTGGTCGATCTGCGCTTGGGCCCCCTGCGCTACTGAAAGCGCCAGTAAAACGGCAATAAACCGGAATAAGCCGAAGCGCATTGAGCTACTTCGCTGATACATTGATATTCCCTATCTTTCCTGCCGCATCTATCACGTCAGATGGACAAGTTGACAATATCACAAGGCCACAGGATAGTACAGGACTTCGGTGCGCCAAATTGTTGGGCGCACGCAAGTCCGGCGTATTGATGGTCCGTTGAGCGACACGGCATGGGCTAAAGCCCATCCTACGTCGTCCTATCCAGCGGCATGCTGATAATTTTCTCGTGCCGCTCTGTGCTAGGCTCTAGCAGCGGCAGGTGAAGGCGAGGGAGAGCGAGGGTATGGCGCGACGTGAGGCGGGGAACATGCAGGGTCAACGCTTTCTGGGGAATACGAACTCGATGGAAGTGCACGATCTCGACAATGAGAAGAAGAACTGTCAGATTGACAAGATCATCGCCGCCGGGCATGAGAAGCCGCACATTTTTCTCCACCAGGCGCATAGGGATGGCTTCGACAACTGCGGAAACTGCATGATCGGATCGCTGCGGTAGGGGTTGCGAGTAGGGGCAGGCGGGGCCCCACGGACGCAGTATGGGCTAAAGCCCATCCTACGAGGATTCCCAGTCGGGGTTGATGCGGCGCTGGATTTCCCAGGCGTCTAGGATGACGAGTGCGGCCATGTTTTCGATGACCGGGACGGCGCGCGGGACGATGCAGGGATCGTGGCGGCCGCCGACTTCGATATCGCGGTTCTGACCTTCGAGGTCGATCGTGCGTTGCTTTGAAGCGATTGAAGCGGTCGGTTTGACGGCCACGCGGAGCCAAATGGTCTGGCCCGTCGAGATGCCGCCCGTGATGCCGCCCCCGTGGTTGCTCAGGAACCCGCCGTCGGCCATGTTGTCGTTCGATTCGCTGCCGTGCAGGCGCGTGAGCGCGAAACCCTCGCCGATTTCGACGCCTTTGATGGCGCCTATGGTCATGATCGCGTGCGTCAACCGCGCGTTGAGCTTGCCGAATACCGGGTCGCCGAGTCCGGGCGGGACACCGGTGATGTCGAGCTGGATAATGCCGCCGACGGAATCGCCGTTTTTTCGCGCATCGAGGATCGCCTCTTCCATTTTCTTGGCGGCTTCTGGGTCGGCGCAGCGGACGGGATTGTTCTCGATTTCGGCATAATCGCAGGTCTTAGCTTCGATTCCGGCGATTTCGACTGCATATGCGTGAAATTCCACGCCGCGTTGCCGCAAGATCTCCATCGCTATCGCGCCGGCGGCGACGCGTGTCGCCGTCTCGCGGGCGGAGGAGCGGCCGCCCCCGCGATGGTCGCGCCGGCCGTACTTCTTGTAGAAAGTCCAGTCGGCGTGGCCCGGCCGAAACAAGTGCTTGATTTCGTCGTATTTTCGCGAGTCCGCATCTTTGTTGTAGACGATAAGCGCGATGGGCGCGCCGGTCGTTTTTCCTTCGAAGATGCCCGAGAGGATTTCGACTTTGTCGGGTTCCTTGCGTTGCGTCGTGACTTTGCTTTGCCCGGGCCGTCTGCGCTCCATTTGCTTCTGGATCACGTCTTCGGAGATCTCGATGCCTGGATGAAGGCCCTCGATGATGCAGCCTATGGCCCTGCCGTGACTTTCCCCGAAGGAGGTAACCCTGACGACGTCGCCGTAGGTGTTGGCGGCGTGGCAACGAACGACGAGTTCCTGGTCGATGAGGTCGGCGGCAAGTGCGGCCAGTTCTTCGGGCGATCCGTCTGTCGTGTCGACGACGCCGTCGGCGAAGGGCCGCATGACCTCGTCGCGGAGGGCGGTTTGTTTGATGAACTTCTGTTTGCCGCCGGGACCTTCGAGCCACGGGGGGATACCGTTCGCCGTCGCGCGTTCCCACAAGGTGTCGGCATCGGCTGTGAGATAGAGAATCATGGATTCGCTGCGCAGGGCCCGGCGGGATTCCGCGTCCATGAACGTACCGCCGCCCGTAATGATGACGTGCCAGTCTTTGGCAGCGCATCGGACCGCGGCGCGCTGCTCAATCTCGCGGAATCGTTCCTCGCCGATGGCTTTGTAGATCTCCCGAAACGTCCGCGCTTCGTCGGATTCGGAGTTGTAGATTTCCTCGATGGCGTGGTCGGTCTCGATGACAGGCAATTCGAGCAATTCGGCGAGGGCAGCGCCGAGCGTGCTTTTGCCGGAGCCTTTCGCGCCCGTAATCACGATATTCATGGTGTGCGGCCTCCGCCTGCGCCCATTTCGCGCGTCTCTGCGTTGACAGGGGCCACGCGTCCACCCAGAGCTGTCAGGGCATCGGTAAAGCCCGGATAGGTGACATCCATGGCCTCTGCGCCTTCGATTATTGTATCGCCCTCGATATGAGCGCCTGCGATGGCGAGCGCCATGACCACGCGGTGGTCGCCATGGCCGTCTACGAGAGCACCGCGGAGTTTACTCTCGCGAACAATCAGGCCGTTCTCGAGCTCTTCGATATCTGCGCCAAGCTTGTGCAATTCCACGCGCATCACCGCGATTCGGTCGGTCTCCTTCATGCGGGCCTGGGGCACGTTGACGAGGCGCGTCTCCCCTTGCGCAAAACAGCCGAGCACGGCCATCATCGGCAACGCGTCGGGGGTCGCGTTGAGGTCGAGTTCGCAGCCGGAGAGGGTATTGGCCTTTACGCGGATTTCTTCTGCGCCGACAGTGACTTCCGCGCCCATTTCCTCGAGATACTCGATGACGGCCTTGTCGCCTTGCGTGTCGGAATAGTCCAGGCCCCGGCAGACGATGTCGTTCTCACCCAGCGCGCCGGCACACAGGAAAAACGTCGCTGACGAGAAGTCGCCGGGGATCCTGCGATCGACGGGGGCGTAGGCTTGGCCGCCGGGTACGCGGAATTCGCTGAGATCGTCGTCATGGTCGATTCGGACGCCTTGCCGGGCGAGCCAATCGAGCGTGATGCCGACATAGGGGCGTTCATTGAGGAGAGGGACATGAATCAGCGAATCCTCTGCCGCGAGGGGCGCGCACATCAAGAGGCTCGATAGGTATTGGCTCGTGACGGCCTCGATTGAGGTTTCGCCGCCGCGAAGAGTGCCGGTGAGCTCGAAGGGCGGGCACCCGTCGCCGCGCTGCGAGACTACGTGTGCGCCAAGGTCGGTCAGCGATTGCGCCAAGGGGCCGGCGGGGCGCCGCTGGATCTGTTCGTCGCCGGTCAGCACCGCTCTACCTTCCCGAAGGAGTGCGCACGAGCCCATCGCGATGCGCAGCGTCGTGCCGGAGTTCCCGACATCGATAATGTCCGTGGGGGCGTGGACTTCGCCGCCCGTGCCCTGAATTCGCCAGAGGCCGGGCTCCTCGCTGAAAGTTGCACCGAGGGCCGTATAGGTGTCAACGGCGGCGCGGGTATCGGCGGAAAGGAGCGGTTCACGGACGAGACTTTCGCCATCGGCCAGGGCCGCGATGGCGACTGCGCGGATCGTATGCGATTTCGATCCGGGGATTTCGACCGTGCCGCTAAGG
>JASJYE010000232.1 GCA_030123645.1 Candidatus Hydrogenedentota bacterium
AGGATCGTCCCGCCCACCTGAATCACATACCACTTGCCGGATTCTACGGATACTCTGCTCGTGAGGATCAGCGTCACGGCCAGCAGGATGAGCAGCAGCAAATAGAATACGGCCCGCTCCATTCCGGCGGTCATCTCCGTTCTTTTATCGGCAACCGGAACCGCCGGCTTGGGAAGGGCCGCCATCCTTTTTCGCCCCATTAATCTTCGCCCCGCTTATGCGCTGAAATTTTTTGTTATACTTTGCGTTACACTTCGCCCACTCGGGCTTCGGCCGGAACCACCGGTTTGGTAAATGCAACGCTAACAAAGTCAAGCGGGGAGAGTAAACCATCGTGACTGACACGCTGACCGTCTTGGCGCCGGGACAACCGTGGACAAGCGTGCGCGGAAGGAGCCTGGTGCTTGTTGACGATCAGTGGTACGCCGAAGAACTTTTCGAGAAGGCCGCCGCGCAGGTGGAGGCCGGCCCCGGTGTCGAGCGGGTCGATCGGGACGGCAAGGGCGGTTTCATACTTGCCCAGTCCCACCGTGACGAACTGAACGCAATCCGGACCTGCGACGCGCGTGTCCTCCTTTTCGTCTCGACGGACACGGACGTAAAGACCTTAATGTCCGTCGCCCGAAAATGCCCAGGGGCCACGTTCATCGTGCACCCCACAACGGATCAGAGTGCGGTCGAGGCGCTCACCGACGGCGGGATCCCCTTCGAATTGTATCGAGACTTCAAACCAGGACGCGGCAAGGCGGATCTTGCCCTGCTGACGAACGATTGGGGCTTCGAGCGACGCGCCTTTCTGGCCGGGTGCCGGCGCCACGGCATTCGCACGGTCTGCCTTCAAGAGGCGGCCAACGTCGACTTCGATGGACCTCCCCATCGGATGCGGTGGGCGGACATTGCTCTTCTTCAAGGTCCCCACGCGCTCGCCTACTTGCATCGGGACAATTGTATGCTCACGGGAAACCCGCGCTTCGACGATTTTGAGCCTCTTCCTATCCCGGAGAAGCCCGTGGTGCTTATCAACTGCAATTTCATCTTCGGTTTCGCGTTCCTGGAATTGGCCCGGCGATGGACGGAGGAAGTCGTTCACGCCGTGGAGTCCCTCGGGCTACCCTACCGAATTACCGTGCATCCCCGCGATGAGACGGATCTGCGGGGGATTGAGCACGTCCAATCCTCCGGGGCCTACAAAGTGCGGGACCAACTGGCGCAATGCAGCGTGCTGGTTTCGCGTGATAGCTCTTTGCCCTACGAGGCGCTCCGCCTCAACCGCCGCGCGGTTTACTACGACCCTTTCGGCGAAAAGGAGCGGTGTCTGCGTGAAGACGACACGGGCTTCATCGAAAAGTGCGTGACCCCGGGCGAATTGCGGGCCTGTTTGGAGAAGGTCATCCGGAAACCGCCTCCAGAGCAAGCGCGGGAGCAATTCGACCGGGCCAGTCAGTATCTCTGCACGAGCGGGGACGGCCATTGCGACCTGCGCGTCATCCGGGCGCTTCACACGATCGCAAGCCATCCTCGCCTGTACACAGGCTCGGACGCTTTGAAACAGGCTTCGACGATCATCGTCTTGAACCGTTTCTTGCATGTGAGCTTACGGCCAAGGCTTCGCAAAATTACATGGCTCCGGGCACTTTGGCGGGCGGCAAAACGGCTGAGGATGAAATCGTCCCGCTTTTGAGCGTGATTTCTTCGCCCTAACGCTCGCCCTCCCCTCGTGCCTTGTGGTTAGATATGGGAGGGACGCGCTGCGCCGCGTCCGTAGCCATCAGCGAGATCGCCGGATGTGGCGCAGCGCGTCTCACCAGCGATTGACTGAACACTTAGCGTCGTCTACTATGCAGAGCTTCTAGTTTGTGGAAACGTGAGGGCAAGTGAATGAAGTGGCAAGGGGAGCTGGACTTGGCCGTCAGGGCCGCTGCGGATGCCGCACTGTATCTAGAGGAGTCCTTTGGTCAAGAGAAGGTGGTGTTGGAGGAGACGGGCCGGGACATCAAGCTCCAAGCCGATCGGGATGCCGAGGACCGAATCCTCACAATCCTCTCTCAAAGCGAGTATCCCGTACTGGCCGAGGAAAGCGGCGAACACGGGATCTTGGAGGATCGCAGCCCGTTTTGGATTGTGGATCCGCTCGATGGCACGATGAATTATAAACACGGCATCCCCCTATGCTGCGTTTCCATCGCGCTTTGCCAGGGAAACGAGCCGATACTCGGCGTTATTGACGATTTTAATCGTGTGGAATGCCTGCGCGGCGTCGTTGGCGAGGGGGCCTGGATGGGCGACACTCCGATTCGCGTTTCAAGTACGACCCGGGCCGATAGGGCCATCCTGGCGACTGGTTTTCCTACGAAAGGCAATTTCGGCTCGAAGTCGCTCGAGGCCTTTGCCGGCATGGCGCAGCGCTTCAAGAAAGTCCGCATGCTGGGCTCCGCCGCGCTGATGATGGCCTACGTCGCGCGCGGCCGCGTGGACGCCTACGGCGAGGACGACATCATGTTCTGGGACGTGGCCGCGGGGGCGGCGCTGGTTCGTGCTGCGGGCGGATGGGTCGCGATGACCGACTCGAAGCGGGTGAAATGGGGCAAGCGTGTGCGCTGTTCGGCCCATGCGGACATTTGGGCCGATATTGAATCGCCCGAGGCGCTTTCGCCATGATCGGCGAACGACCTGAGAAGGCCGCGCCGGCCCATGTGCTCCCGCACCGCGGTATATCCTCAAGATAGGCTAATCCAACCGTCGACGACCGCCGCAATAGGAGTACGACGATGTCCAACTCGGATAAGCATAAGCCGCGTGCGCTGATCACCGGCCTGACGGGTCAGGACGGCTCCTACCTCGCTGATTTGCTTCTCGAAAAGGGCTACGAGGTCTACGGGGTGGTGCGGCGCTCGAGCACTGAAACCTTCGACCGCATCAGGCACATTCAGGATCGTGTCACGCTGGTCCAGGCGGACCTTACAGACCAGGTTTCAATGATCGACGCGATCGATGAAATACGGCCCGCTGAAGTGTACAACTTGGCGGCGCAGTCTTTTGTGCCGACGTCGTGGAAGCAACCGATCCTCACTGCAGATGTTACGGCGCTGGGCGTCACGAGAGTGCTCGAAGCCATCCGTGTGGTCGACAAATCCATCCGCTTCTACCAGGCATCGTCGAGCGAGATGTTCGGGAAGGTGCGCGAAGTGCCTCAGAACGAGCAGACGCCTTTCTACCCGCGCAGCCCCTACGGCGTCGCGAAGGCCTACGGCCATTTCATCACGGTCAATTATCGCGAGAGCTATGACATATTTGCGTGCTCTGGAATTCTGTTCAATCATGAATCGCCGCGCCGGGGGCTCGAGTTCGTCACGCGGAAGATCACGGACGGCGTCGCGCGGATAAAATTGGGTCTGGCGGATGAGCTTCGTCTCGGCAGCCTAGACGCAAAGCGGGACTGGGGCTACGCCTTGGACTACGTCCAGGCCATGTGGCTCATGCTGCAGCAGGACAAGGCGGAAGACTATGTGGTATCGAGCGGGGAAATGCATAGCGTCCGCGAGTTGTGTGAAGTGGCCTTTTCGCATGCCGGCCTGGACATGAACGACTACGTCGTCGTGGACCCGGCCTTCTACCGGCCGGCTGAAGTGCATGAACTCCTCGGCGATAGCTCGAAAGCGAAGAAGGACCTTGGCTGGGCGCCGCAAACCAGCTTTGAAGACCTTGTCGAGATGATGGTGACCGCGGATCTCAAGCGCGTACAGGCCCTCAAGGATCTGAACGGGGCATGAGCGGCCGCGTACTCGTTACGGGTTCCAGCGGTTTCGTCGGACTACACCTTTGTACACATCTCGAATCGCGGGGCTACGAAGTCTTCGGCTGCGACCAAGTCGCTGCTGAGAACCAAACGCAGCGCCGAGTCTGCGACATCACAGACACCACGAGCGTCGAAGAAATCGTGCAATGGGCCGCCCCCGTGGACTTCGTTGTGCACTTGGCCGCCGTCACCTTCGTCCCTGAAGCCACACGGAGCCCCGCTCAAGTCGTCGATGTCAACTTGCTGGGCACGATTCGGCTGATCGATGCCCTCCGGACGCAGGCGCCTAAAGCGCGCTTTGTGTTTATAGGAAGCTCAGAGGTCTACGGTTCGCCACAGGAGACGCCCGTTACCGAAGAGCATGATCTCAGTCCGGAGAATCCCTACGCGATCAGCAAGGCCGCGGCCGATCATTACTGCCGATTTCGCTCCCAGAACGATGGCATGGACATTGTCCGCATGCGTCCCTTCAATCATTCGGGGCCGGGCCAGCCGGCGCGATTCGTGCTCTCGAGTTTCGCGCGGCAAATCGCTGAAATTGAAGCCGGCAATCGCGATCCGGCGATCAAAGTCGGCAACCTTGAGGCCGTACGAGACTTCACGCACGTCGACGATGTCGTGCGCGCGTATACATCCGCATTGCAAGACGGGCGGCCGGGCGAGGCGTACAACATCTGCTCCGGCGAATCCCATCGAATCGGCGACGCGCTGGAAGCCCTCGTGGCGATGGCCGATGTCGAGATAAGCATCGAGGTCGATCCCGAGCGACTCCGTCCGATCGACGTGCCGGAAATATGGGGTTCCCACGAAAAGTTCACTCGGGATACGGGGTGGAGACCTTCGAAGTCCTTTGAAACGCTCTTGGCGGATCTGCTCGGCTATTGGCGCGGCGCGGTTTAACAAGAACTTCAGTTAATCCGGATGGCCTGTGCCCTCGAGGTCG
>JASJYE010000233.1 GCA_030123645.1 Candidatus Hydrogenedentota bacterium
GTGGCAATCCCTTATTCGCGAGTGCCTTCGGTTAATGAGACCGCCACACTTCACTCGCAATGACAAGGCGAGGCGATTCCCTCCGTGAAATATCTGGCTTAGTCTCCCGAAATATCGTCTACTCGCGAGAAGAGCGTATTCAGACGGGCGCGATCGCGCTTCGGTAGATCCTCGCGCAATAACGAAACAATGTTTTCGCGCAGATGCACCACATCGCCCGTGCCCGAAAGCACCACGTCGACCCCCGGCTCGTGGCGGCAATAGCGATAGGCCGCGTCCGTCACGTTCGTGGCGCCTCCTTCATGGACCAAGAAACCAAGGGGATCGCTGAGGTCCGCACTCCCGCGATCCAACAGTCCGCGGTCTTCGAGATCGCGCAACGTTTCCAGCAAGCGCTCCTTACGGCTTAGGGCACGCCGTACCGCAAACATGATCAGAGTGCCGATGTTCTTTTCAAGCGTCCTGGAAAACACGCGCTGCCGGGCGCTTTGGTTCAGGAGGTTAAAACCGGCCATCATCACATCCCAGCAGTCATCTTCAAGCGCAAGTTGCAGCATCGCATGACCGCTGTCTCTATGGAACATCTCCGTGATCCCAAGAAAGCGAATCTTTCCCTCCCTCTTCAGATCTAAGAGACACGGGACAACCTCGTCTCGAACAAGCGGGTAATCTTTCGGCAGGACGGCATGCACATGGTAGATGTCGATGTAGTCCGTGCCGAGGCGTTTCAAACTTGCTTCCAGGCTCTGGGTTATGGCTGCTCTGGATAGAGCCGCATCGCCCCAGGCACTCTTCTTCGTCGAGACGATCACCTCTTCCCGGCGCACCTCGCGCAAGGCCTTGCCTACGATGGCTTCAGTTCCGTAGGCCTCTGCGCTGTCTATGACGTTGATGCCTGCGCCGAGCGCCTCGCGCACGACCCGAAGCGAATCGGCCTCGCTCCTCTTCTGCGATTGCCCGATCCGGCTGGGCCCGCCGCAACCGAGACCGACGACACTCACTTTAAGCCCGGTTCGTCCAAGCGTTGTATATTTCACGGTTTCTCCTAAATTGCTACCCCACGAGAAGAAGCTCCGCCTCGTTATCCCGTTGGGCTGGCGCCCACATTGAACTGGCGCGCCTTGCGCCTGAGCACCCGTTTCTTGCTACACTGTGCTCTTCCCTATTCTGGCGTCTAGGAAGATGGTACCGCAACTTTGGGCCTGCCCGAGAAGAAGAAGAACGATGCAACTGCACGGCAAGGCCGCCATCGTTACGCGCGGGGCAAGCAGGATCGGCACCGAGCTGAAGCGCCGTCTCGCTACGAAATCCGGTGCTCTATCTGGGCTAGCCGAGGAGCGCCTCCTTATCATTCCTCACAAGGAAGTCCTTGCTTAGATGCAGACAAAGACCTCGGACTACGATCGTTGGTTGGCCGGAATACCGCGGTTGTGGTCGCTGTTCTCTTATCTATTGAGGAAGCCATGCGCGAAACTGAAGAAGTGAGTCTAAGCGATCAGCCTGAACTGACGCCGGTCAGGAAACAGCACCGCTTCGATGAGCAGCGCCTGGCGAAGTATTTGCAAGGTCGATTGGATCGAAACTTTTCCGACCTGAGCGTATTGCAGTTCGAGGGCGGACAGTCCAATCCGACCTTCCAGCTTTCCGCGGATGGACGCAAGTACGTGCTGCGCAAGAAGCCTCCTGGGCAATTGCTGAAGTCGGCGCACCAAGTCGACCGCGAGTACCGCGTGATGACCGCCCTGCGCGACACCGCTGTGCCCGTGCCGAAAACCTACCACCTGTGCGAGGACGATGCCGTCCTGGGCACGGCCTTTTTCGTGATGGAGAAGGTCGAAGGGCGCGTTTTGGTCGACCCCTCGCTACCCAGCATGAGCAAGGACGACCGGCATGCGCTATACGACCACTTTTTCGAAATACTCGCGGCGCTCCACGCCATCGACCTGGACGCCGTAGGCCTTTCCGATTTTGGGCGCGCGGGCAACTATTACGAGCGGCAGATATCCCGCTGGTCCAAGCAATACCGCGCATCGGAAACGGAGCATATCCCGGAGATGGAGGCGCTGATGAAGTGGCTTCCCAAGAACATTCCTCAGACCGAGGAACTAACGCTCGTCCATGGCGACTACCGCGTCGCCAACTGTATCGTCCACCCGACAGAGCCCCGTATTGTGGCATTGCTGGACTGGGAGTTGTCGACCACGGGCCATCCTCTTGCAGACGTGGGCTATAGCTGCATGATGTACCACGGCTGGGGCACCCTCGCGAACCGCGACTTCGGGCACGACGCCTCGGGCATTCCTTCCGAGCAAGAGTTCCTCGACGGCTATAGCGCCTGCGCCGGGATTGGCCCCATTGAGAACTGGACTTTTTACATCGTATACAACCTGTTTCGCTTCGGGGGGATCGTCCAGGGCGTGTACAAGCGCGGGCTCGACGGCAACGCCAGCTCCGAACAGTGGAAGGAGCGCGGCGATCAGTGCCGCGCCCATGCAGAGAGCGCGTGGTCGCTGGTGCAAGCGGCTGAGAAAGGAAGCCGATAAGCATGAAAGCGGTATTGTGCAAGTCCTTCGGCCCCCCCGAAAACCTGACGCTCGAGGAGGTCGACACGCCGTCGATCGGCGCCGGCGGCGTGCTGATCGACATCCACTCCGCCGCGCTGGGCTTTTCGGACACGCTTCAGATTCAAGGCAATTATCAGTCTAAACCGCCCTTTCCGTTCACGCCCGGCTCCGAGGTCGCAGGCATCGTCGCCGATGTGGGCTCGGACGTGACGAGCTTCAAGCCCGGCGATCGCGTGCTCGCGATGGTTGGGATCGGAGGCATGGCCGAGCAGGTCGCCGCGCCTTCCGAGGCGGTCCTCCACATTCCGGATACTATGGACTTTCACGCCGCGTGCGGATTCATGATGATCTACGGCACGTCCTACCACGCCTTCAAGCAGCGCGCCGAGCTGCAACCCGGAGAGGACTTGCTCGTGACGGGTGCGGGTGGCGGCCTGGGGATAACCGCGGTCGAGCTGGGCAAGGTGATGGGCGCCCGGGTGATTGCCGCAGCCAGCACGGACGAGAAACTCGCGGCGGCCAAGGAGGCGGGCGCCGACGAGCTGATCAACTACAACGACGGCGAACTCAAGGAAAAGGTGAAGGCCTTGACCGGCGGAAACGGCGCCGACGTTATTTACGACCCGGTGGGCGGCGATATCTTCGACCAGTGTGCCCGTTGCATCAATTGGAAGGGCCGTATCCTTGTCATCGGTTTCTCCAGCGGGAGAATTCCCGAGTACAAGACAAACCTCGCTTTGTTGAAGGGCTGCCAACTCGTCGGCGTTTACTGGGGCCCATTCCGTAAGCGCGAGCCCGAGCTGTGCGAGCAAAACACGGCCGAACTGTTTCAGCTGTATGAACAGGGCAAGATCAAGCCTTTGGTGTCGAAGGTCTTCCCCATGGGGGACTATGCCGCCGCGCTCAACCATCTGGTGAACCGCAAGGCGATCGGGAAGATTGTCATGCGGACGCGCGCGTGACGGAGCCCCAGTACACATTTCTGCAAATTCCATGACGCACCAATGTCCTTTTTGACGGGATAACAGGATAGACCGGATACGAACCTCCTGACCATTCATCTTGTTCATCCTGTTATCCTGTCAGGCCCAATACGTCATCAAACTCACGAAATGGACTACTAGGGAGTGACTTACGAAAGGGAGGAGCGTCATGGCTCACGCCGTCGTTGAAGAATCGTCCATGCGGATTGAGGATTTGTTCTCCGTCCAAGGGAAAGTCGTGCTTGTGACGGGCGGTTCGCGCGGGATCGGATTGATGATCGCGCGCGGCTTTGTCCAGAACGGCGCGAAGGTTTACATCTCCGCGCGCAAGAAGGAGGCCTGCGACGCCACCGCGGCGGAGCTCTCGAAGATGGGCGAGTGCATTTCGATTCCCGCCGACCTGACGACGAACGAGGGCCGCGCTACACTGCTGGATGCCATCACACAGCACGAGGGGCTGTTGAACGTCCTGCTAAATAACGCCGGCGCCGCCTGGGGCGCTCCCTTCGAAGAGTTTCCCGAAGCCGGCTACGACAAGGTCATGGACATCAACGTCAAATCGGTGTTCATGATGACCAGAGACTTCCTGCCGCTGCTGGAGAAGGCCTCCCGGCCCAGCGACCCGGCGCGCATCATCAACATAGGCTCCATGGACGGCATCAAGGTCCCTTGGATCGACAATTTCGCCTATCCCCCGAGCAAAGCGGCCGTGCACCACATGACGCGCATGTTCGCCGCACACCTGGGCGAACGCGGCATCACCGTCAACGCGATCGCGCCGGGGCCCTTCAAAAGCAAGATGACGGAATGGATGCTGGATAACTACCAAGAGAAATTCGAGAAGGACTGTCCCTTGGGCCGCATCGGATCGCCACCGGACATGGCGGGCGTGGCGCTCTACCTGGCATCGCGCGCGGGGGCCTACGTCAACGGAGTCGTCATTCCGGTCGACGGCGGCCTCTGCATTTCCTGACCTGCCCCCAAGAACGCTCCCCCTGTCTATGTTAGGGCCAAGGCGAGGATTCCCTAGGTCCCTAATGCTCAGGATCGTTAAGAAGCTACGCACATTATCGTGTCGAAATCGGGAAATACCCACGCCTGTCATTGCGAGGGAGCCTAAGCGACCGTGGCAATCTCCTCAGGCGCAAAGGCCTCACCCTGAAG
>JASJYE010000234.1 GCA_030123645.1 Candidatus Hydrogenedentota bacterium
GTCGGCGTCAACGGCAATGCCGTCTCGCTTGTGGCGGATTTTGACGCCTCGGCCTTCGATAACTACGGGGCCGACCACGAAGAGGCGTCCGAGGCCGCGGCGCCGTTTAATCCCGATAGCTTTCTGTCGCAGTTGCAGGCCAGTTCGCAGGCCATGGGCCCGCGCATGGAAACTGAAGAGACCCACGTGGACGACGACGACGAGATCGCTGCGCTGCGAGGCGATATCCAGCGGCTTCAGCGATACTTGCGGGAGGAGTCCCGTGAATCCCAGGATTAAGGCCTTAGTGCTCGTCCTACTGGGAATTCTCTTATTCGCGCCCGCCGTTTCAGCTCAAGACGAGGCCATCGACGAAAACCCCCTAGGCACGAATCTCATTGAAGCCGTGCGTCAGGCCGGCGAATCCGAAAACATTTCGACGACACTGCTGATCTTTTTCCTACTCACCATCCTCACGCTCGCGCCCGCCATCCTCGTCATGACCACCTCCTTCACGCGGATTATCGTCGTCTTCGGGTTCCTGCGCCAGGCCATGGCCACCCAGCAATCCCCCCCCAACCAGGTGCTTATCGGCGTCGCCCTCCTTCTCACCTTTTTCATCATGAGGCCTACCTACGAACGAATGCACGAAGTGGCGCTGCTGCCCTACATCGAAGGCGAAATCGCCACACCGCAGGAGGCCTTCAATACCGCCCTCGGCCCAATGCGCGACTTCATGTTCCGGCAACTGAACAACAGCCCGCGCGACATCGCCCTTTTTCTCGAGATTGGCGACCTCGAGCGGCCCGAAACAAAGGACGATATCCCCACGACCGTCCTCCTCCCGGCCTTTATCCTGAATGAAATGCGGATAGCCTTTCAGATAGGCTTCATCATCTACATTCCATTCCTGATAATTGATATGGTAGTCGCCAGCACGCTCATGGCCATGGGGATGATGATGCTGCCCCCGGTGTTCGTTTCCTTGCCGTTCAAGATCATCCTCTTCGTATTGGCCGATGGTTGGCTGCTTTTAATCGGATCGTTGGTCCGAAGTTTCGCCTGAGCCTAGCGCTACAACGCCACGTCTGGCTGGCGAAAGGCAGCTAACATCGTGCACGTCGACCATTTGCATTCGCGAGCTTCGCTAAGCAAGAAAGGGACTTTTGGGCTCCTTCAAAAGTAGACCCAAGCGGAGCGAGGTACGAGCGCAGACGGGTCTGCCCCCGTTTTGCTCAGCGACATTAGTGAAATCTAGCGTTGTCGTGCTAGCAGAAGACTTAAAGCGCAAGGGCCCCGATATGCCGGATCCAAACGAGCCCCTGCTCACGCAAGGGGAAGAGCAGACGCTGCTGCGCGTCGCCAGGACCGCTCTGGAAACCTACATCCGGAAAGCCACGCGTATAGATCTCGACGATGTGGAGACCACCCCGGCGATGAGGGAGAACCGAGGCGCATTCGTCACCTTGCGAGACAAAACCGGAAATCTCCGCGGATGCATCGGCTCCACCTCGCATGCATCGCCCCTACTTGTCTCTGTGCGTGACAACGCGATCCGCGCCGCAGTAAACGATCCGCGCTTCGAGCCCGTCACCACGGACGAGCTTTCACATCTGACCATCGAGATCTCCGCGCTGCTGGACGGCGACGCTCCCGGCACGCCCTTCCGCCGAGTGGATTCTCTCGACGAAATCGTCATCGGAAGAGACGGGCTGTATCTCGACTTTGACGGCACTGGCGGGGGACTGCTGCTGCCGCAGGTCGCTTCGGAACGAAACTGGGACATAGATCAGTTCATACACGCGCTCTATCAGAAGTCCGGCTTATCCGCTGAGGTCCGGCAGGATCCGCGCGTTGTCATCCACCGTTTTTCAGCCCAGGTCTTCAGCGAGTAAGGCGCACGCGCGCTACCGCTGCTCTTCGATCCAAGCCCGAACCACGTCGCATAATCTCAGGGACGCAGAGCGGGCCGTCCGCACGACGTCTTCATGCCTCAGCACAATCGGCGACCCGCAACTGTTCGTGATGCAGGAAATCGCCCCTGCCCGCACACCCAATTCATGGCACCGCATCACCTCAGGCGCCGTGCTCATGCCGACAGCATCGCCCTCGAGCGACCGCAGGGCCGCCACCTCGGCCGGCGTCTCATAACAAGGTCCATGTACCCACACGTAGGTCCCCCTCCGATCGCAGCGGTCCAACTCAAAGTCCAGCTCAAGACTGTCCGGCCGCTGCGGCCAGCAGTTGTAGGGATACAAAGACATCCGCGAAACGGCCATAAGATTCCCCGGACTCATGTCCGTGGCAAGCGACCCCGCGGCGTTGGTAAAGAGGACAGCACCGACCCCCAGCCCATGCATTAGGTCCACGCTCCGCGTAACCTGCTCGTAGGAATGGCCTTCGTAAAAATGAAGCCGGCCGCATTGGAGCACGATCGCTCTGTCGGCACAATAACCCTCAACAATCCGGCCAACGTGCCCATCCACCGCCGTTTCGCCAAGGCCGGGCACTTCGGAAAAGTCGCGCGACTGCGTCACACGGTCCAAAAGAGGGTTCAATTCAATCCCCGAGCCTGCCACGATTCCGATGGGAGAAGGCCCCCTCATACAGGCCAGGACTCCGGAAAAAACAGATCTTCGTAGAGGCGCAGCGCGTAATGATCCGTCATACCCGCAAGGAAGTCGACCACGCGCCGGTCGAGCGGATCCCCGGGGACGACCTTTGGAACCAGATCGTCCGGCTGCTCCATGAGATATCCGTAAAGCTCCTGCAACAGCTTGGTCCCTTTCCGGATCTTAACATTGATGCTTTCGCTTGGATACAGCTCCGTGTACAAAAAATCACGCAGGGCATTGATCGCCTCGCGAACCTCTTGGACAATCCCTATCTCTCCTTCCTTCGACGCCTCTATCAGGCCGATCACCATGCTGTTGATGCGCTCTGAAGGACTCCGGCCCAAGGTCTTCAGGGCATCCTGAGGCAGTTGGTCCAGCGAGATGACTCGCGCGCGCACGGCATCGTCGATATCGTGGTTGATGTAGGCGATCGCGTCGCACACGCTGACGATCCTGCCCTCCAGCGTGCTCGCTACTTCTCCCGTCCGGCCCAACAAAAGCGACTTTCCTTTCGAATGAAGGTGTATCCCGTCACGCACTTCGTGCGTAAGATTGAGGCCCCGGCCCCGCCGCGTCGATTCGAGTTTATCCACCACGCGAAGGCTCTGCTCATAATGACGGAAGCCCTCCCCATAGATTTCATTAAGCGCCACCTCTCCCGCATGGCCGAAGGGCGTATGCCCTAGATCATGCCCCAGGGCGATCGCTTCCGTCAGGTCCTCGTTCAGGAACAGCGCCCGCGCCGCCGTCCGCGAAATCTGCGAGACCTCCAGCGTGTGCGTAAGCCGTGTCCGGTAGTGGTCCCCCTCCGGCGCGAGAAAGACCTGGGTCTTGCCCTTGAGCCGGCGGAAGGCCTTGCAATGCAGAATCCGGTCGCGGTCCCGCTGGAAGGCCATCCGGTAGTCGTGCTCCTGCTCCTGCTCGGCGCGGCCCTTGCTCTCCGACGCCAACATTGCATACTGCGAGAGCGTGGCGCGCTCCCTGTCTTCCAACGCTTCGCGGATGGTCATCTGGACTGCCCTAGCATTGACTGAACCCGGATCTTGCGGTCGATTCAGAACCCCCCGAATTCAGGTGAGCGGTAAATAAAATGGCGCCCTTTTCGTCTAAGCCATAGACTCGGCGCGATTGTACATCCGCGCCACCCAGCATGTACATTAGGATAGCGTACGCGCCGTTTAAGAGCGAATGTTTCGGTGCTATACAGCCGCAGGAGCGACAACAATGCGCAATTTCGCAGCGATGCTATGCGTCTACGGCTTGCTGGCGTGCCTTCAGGCCCCCGCCCAGCAAACGCCCGCGACCCCTGAGCCGTCCCCGCAAGCGCAACGTCCAGAACGCCGCCCGGGCCCGCCCGGCGCGGCGATTGGACGCGCCGACGCCAACCAGGACGGGAAGGTGTCCTTCGAAGAGCTCCGCGCCCTCCGGCCCCGGATGACCGGCGAGCAATTCAGCAACATCGACACCGACGGAGACGGCTTTCTCACGCCCGCCGACCGGCCACGGCCGCAACGCCAGCGCGATGGTCAGGACCGAATTCGCAGGCGGATGTTGACGAAATTGCTGGCGAGCGATCGGGACGGCGACGGCGCGGTGACCTACGAAGAGTTGACAAAAGCTAAACCCGGCTTCCCAGAGCAGAACTTCATTCGGCTTGATACGAATCGGGACGGCAAGCTGACGTTGCAGGAGCTGCAAAAGCCGAGAAGCCGGGAAGGACGGCCGCGCCGTCCGGCCGGCGGGAGTCGCGATCGCGCGCCACGGCCCGAGAACCGCCGTAGGCTCATCGAGCGATTGATGCGTGCGGACGCCAACGGCGACGGGCAAGTTACCTTGAAGGAAGTGCAGCAGGCGCTGCCGGGCTTCAGCGAGGAACGCTTCCGCCGAATGGACCGGAACGGCGACGGCGCCTTGTCGCCGGGCGAGAGGCCACAAAGGCCATCAGTGCCCAGGACTCCCTAGAGCATCTAAAACAATACCGTGTCCATTTTCTGCCACTGCGTCTTCGGCTGTCCGCGTTACAATCGCTCGCCTTATCGGGCTGCCACCGCCAAACTCGTTTGGGGGTGTGGTAGTAGCTGAGGTACAACCGAGGCACCCCCAAACAAGTTTGGC
>JASJYE010000235.1 GCA_030123645.1 Candidatus Hydrogenedentota bacterium
GACATTAGATGCTCGCCCAGTGCTTCCTTGTCCCAATTTCCCGCGTAGCGGGTTCTAACTCGCAATGACAATTTGGCCCTTCGTCTGGAAGACTTGTGCAGTTCTCTGCGCTCTCCGCGTCCTCTGCGGTCAAGTTTTTAATCGCTTAGTCGCGTTCGTTGGTGCACTTTGCTTCGATGTAGGCTGCGACGTCGTCCATGGGGAGGCGGATTTGTTCCATGGTGTCGCGGTCGCGGATGGTGACGGTGTTGTCGTCTTTGGTGTCGTAGTCGAGGCAGATGCAGAAGGGGGTGCCGACTTCGTCCATGCGGCGGTAGCGGCGTCCGATGGCGCCGGCTTGGTCGTAGAAGGTGGGGAATTTTTTGCGGAGTTTTTTCTCGAAGTCTTGGGCGAGTTCGGCGAGGCCGTCTTTTTTGACGAGGGGTAGTATGGCGGCTTTGATTGGGGCAATGCGGGGGTGGAGCTTCATGACGATGCGTTTTTCGCCTTCGACTTCTTCTTCGTGGTAGGCGTCGCAGAGGAGGGCGAGGGCGGTGCGGTCGACGCCTGCGGAGGGCTCGATGACGGAGGGGGTGAAGCGCTCGTTTGTCTGCTGGTCGAAGTAGGAGAGGTCTTTGCCGGAGTGTTTGGTGTGTTGGGTAAGGTCGTAGGTGCCGCGGTTGGCGAGGCCCTGGAGCTCGCCCCAGCCGAAGGGGAAGTCGAATTCGATGTCCTCGGTGCGGCTGGAGTAGTGGGCGAGGGTCTCGGCGGGGTGGTTATACCAGCGCAGCTTGGATTCGGTGAGGCCGATGTCGAGGTACCATTGCCAGATGTCGTGTTTCCAGGTCTCGAAGCAGGGCTCTTCATCTTCGGACTTGCAGAAGAATTCGATCTCCATTTGCTCGAATTCGCGGCTGCGGAAGATGAAGTTGCGCGGGTTGATCTCGTTGCGGAAGGCCTTTCCGATCTGCGCGATGCCGAAGGGGACTTTCATGCGCGAGGAGGAGTACACCTCCTTGAAGTCGACGAAGATCGATTGGCAAGTCTCGGGCCGGAGGTAGGTGTGGACGGCGGTGTCTTCGCTGGCGCCGAGGCTGGTTTTGAGCATCATGTTGAAGGCGCGGGGTTCGGAGAGGTGTTCGCCGTTGCAGTGGGGCTTGTTGGGGCAGTCTTCTTCGGGGTTGAAGTGGTCTTCGCGGAAGCGTTTTTTGCATTCTTTGCAGTCGACGAGGAGGTCGTTGAATTCGTCGACGTGTCCGCTGGCTTTCCACACGTCGGGATGCATGAGGATGCTCGCGTCGAGGCCGACGATGTCGTCGCGCTGGCGCACGAAGGTGTACCACCAGTCCTGTTTGATGTTGTTCTTGAGCTCGACTCCGAGCGGCCCGAAGTCCCAGCAGCCGTTGATGCCGCCGTAAATTGCGCTGGATTGAAAGATGAAGCCGCGGCGTTTGCACAGGCTGACGATATTATCCACGGTAATGCTCCGGAACAGGGGTTAAAAAAAACGGAACCCTTTCCGCCAACGGCAAAAAGGGCGTTGTCGGGGCACGATTTTACTCGTGTGCGGATTTTGAGTCAAAAAGCGTCTGGGCGGAGCGCTTGACAGGCTGCGGTGACTATGCGAGGCTGTTAAGTGTGAGGGGGATTCGGATGGGATTGGAGGGAGAATGTCGTTGATTCGGACGGACAATCTACGGAAGGTGTTCCATCTCTCGAAGGGGCGGGTCGTGGAGGCGGTCCGGGGCGCCACTTTTGAGGTCGCCGAGGGGGAAATTCTGGGCCTATTGGGCCCGAATGGGGCCGGTAAGACTACGCTTCTGAGGATGCTGGGGACGATAATCACGCCGACTTCGGGCGAGTGCTGGATCGCCGGTATTCGGTGCTCGGAGGCGCCGGAGGATGCGCGGCGCAAGATTGGTTTTCTGTCCGGCAACACGAAATTGTACGGCCGGCTGACGTGTTCGGAGGTGCTGCGATATTTCGGGCGGCTCTACGGCATGAGCGACGATGCGATCGCAGTGCGGACGCGTGAGTTGTGCGAGAAGCTGGACATGGGCGGATTCTTGGAGCAGCGCTGCGAGACGCTATCGACGGGGCAGACGCAGCGGGTGTCGGTCGCGCGCGTGATACTGCATGACCCGCCGGTATTGATACTCGATGAGCCGACGCTGGGACTGGACATCATGACAAGCCGGACGATTCTTGATTTTATTCGCGATGCACGGGAACGCGGCCATTCGATAATTTTTTCGACGCATTACATGACGGAGGCGGAAGCGTTGTGCGATCGGATCGGGATGATTTATGACGGGGAAATTCTGGCGCTGGGCACGCAGAAGGAATTGTATAGCATTACGGGCACGTCTAACCTTCAGGACGCCTTTCTGTCCTATGTGGATGAAACGAAAGGCGTGGGCGCATGAATGCGCGTGTGGTCCGGACGATCTTTTTCAAGGAGTTGCTTGATACGTTCCGCGATCGGCGCACGTTGATCGCGATGGTGGGCGTGCCGGTGATCCTCTACCCCGCGCTGTTTATTCTGGCGACGCAGGCGACGCTCCTGCAGCAGTCGCGCATGGAGAAGACGCTTGCTAAGGTCGTCGTCATGGGCGAGGACGCGTCGCAGG
The DNA here is from genome assembly GCA_030123645.1 of Candidatus Hydrogenedentota bacterium. Classification (GTDB taxonomy): domain Bacteria; phylum Hydrogenedentota; class Hydrogenedentia; order Hydrogenedentales; genus JASJYE01. Next base: position 2,610 of record JASJYE010000235.1, read on the forward strand.
TCGTGGGTTGGCTGGAGGCGGAGCCGAAGATCGAGATAACACAGTCGGACGACCCGCTGGCGGACCTGGAAGCGGGGAAGGTGGACGCTGTCGTGACGGTGCCTGCGGGGGTTACAGACATCCTGGAGGCAGGGGGCACGGCGGAAATCGAGATCGCCTACGACGCGGTGGAGGTGGTCTCGCGGGGGGCCTCGGACCGCCTCGAGGAGGCACTGCGGAGGGTGCAGGACGCGTTGATCCAAGAACGGATCGAAAATGAGGGCCTCGCAGAGACCTTTGCGAAGCCGTTGAAATTGAATTGGAAAAATGTCGCGCCTCCGTCGAAGGCGACGGGCTCAATCTTGGGGACGATCTTGCCTTTGCTCATGGTCGTGATGCTGGGGGTGGGCGCCTTTTATCCGGCCGTGGATCTCACGGCGGGCGAGAAGGAACGGGGGACCTTTGAGACCTTGCTCTCGACGCCCACATCGAAGATGGAGATCGTTTTTGGGAAATTCTTTGCCGTGTTCACGCTGTCGATGCTGACGGGGCTGCTGAATCTAGCGAGCATGATTGCGACCTTGCTCTTCCAATTGGCGCAGATTATAAACGCGGCGGAGGGGAGCGATTTCGCCCTGGATATCTCAGATATTCCGCCGCAGACCTTCGCGGCGATCTTGCTTGTGCTGATTCCTTTGTCGCTCTTCATCTCGGCGATGATGATGACGGTTGCGCTGTTGGCGCGCAGTTTCAAGGAGGCGCAGAATTATGTGACGCCGTTCTTCATGGCGCTGATCATTCCGGCGTCGATAGTCGCGATTCCGGGTGTCCAGCTTACGCCGAGCACGCAGTTTATTCCGGTGGGCAACGTGTCGCTGTTGTTCCGCGCCTTGATGATGGGGAAGGCTTCGCCGGACGAGGTGTTTGTCGTCTTTCTGACGACGACGGTGTATGCGCTAATCGCGCTCGTGATCGCGACGTGGATGTTTCAGCGCGAAGAAGTAATTCTGTCAGAGGAAAGCGGTATTCCGCTCACGTTTAAGCGGGACAGGATCGAAGCTCGGGAACTTCCGTCGCTGGGAACGAGTCTTGGCATTTTCGCTGTGGTGATGCTGCTCATTTTTTATGCGGCGACCTATGCGCAGTTGAGGCATCTGCATCTGGGGCTGTTGGTGACGCAATATGCGTTAATCCTTGTTCCGGTTCTTCTGGCGTTGTGGTACGTGAAGGCGAATCTGAAAGCGACGCTGAACCTGCGGCGGGCGCGGTGGGGGGCGGCGTTTGGGACGTTGTTGATGGCGCCGGCGTGGTTGGTGATCAGCATTCAGTTTGGGGTGTACCACAATAAGGTGCTTCCCGCGCCGCCTGAGTTGCTTGAACTTGCGGAAAAACTTTTCGCGGTGAGTGACCTGCCAGGGGGAGTATGGATGCTGCTGTTTATCGTGGCGGTCAGCCCGGCCATCTGCGAGGAGTTGCTTTTCCGGGGCGTGCTGCTGTCCGGGTTTCGTCATCGTCTTCCACAATGGATGACGATTCTCGCAGTGGGCATTCTCTTTGGCTTTTTTCACTTGAGTGTGTACAAGCTGATTCCGACGGGCCTGACGGGTATCTTTTTTACTTATCTGGTCGTTCGATCCGGCTCAATTTATCTGGCAATGTTCGCGCATGTGGTGCTCAATGGAGTGTCCATTCTTATCGAGACGGGCAACTTTCCGGGGTCTGTGATGGAGTACCTTGAAAGTGCGAAGGTCGAGGAGAGTGGCCTGCCGTTGTGGGTGGTTGGTGCGGCGCTGGTTGTGTTCGTGGCCGGTGTGCTTTTGCTGGAAATGACGGGCCGACCGCGCAGTTCGGTTTAGGGTGTTGAGCTCGAAAATCCGTGGAATGCGAGAGGCCGGATCTCTTTCGCCCCTCCGGGGCTGTGCTGAAGGGGGCGAGTCTACCCAGGGCTTGCGCCCTGGGCTACAATCTTTCGCCCCTCCGGGGCTAGTTCGGGCTCAGATCGCGCTACTCATGTGGAACCTGATTTGCTCTGTGAGGTGAAGGTTCTAGAGCATTTTAAAGTTGAAAAGTCAGTCTGCCGATAACCCTCAAGATGCACAA
>JASJYE010000236.1 GCA_030123645.1 Candidatus Hydrogenedentota bacterium
CCCGAGGATCGAGAAGCCGGCCTTGTCGAAGTCGTGCAGCACGAACAGCGGGATGCCTCGCGACTCGATGCTCTAGCGGTGAAGTCGAGCACGCCGGCGACCGTATCCTCGGGGATGCCCGGGCCGTTGTCGGCGACCGTCACGCCCTGATCATCGACGGTGATGGTTATCTCGGGCGCGACCTCTGCTTCCTCGCAGGCGTCGAGCGCGTTGTCCACCAACTCCTTGAGCAGCACGAGCGGCCACTCCTCCGGCTGGTGACCGGTCTGGGCGATCAGTTCCTTCCTCGAGCAGAAGTCGAGAAGGCGGCTGGTGCGGAATGTTGTCCGCTCCAAGATTGGGTTTTTCGGCTTTGCTGGTCGGCGGGGTCGAGCCTGAACGTTCTGGTTCATGCCGCTTCGCCTTCATCGGCCAGAAAGACACCGGCCCATTCGTGGTAGGCGGTCTGCTTCGCAACCCACGTTCGAGGTGTGCGCTCAGTGTCGTGGATCAGGGCCGCGACTCGGTATCGCTCCCATGCCAGTGGTTCCGGCAGTCCGACATGTTCGGCTAATATCGGGAATCGCTGAGCGAATTCTTGGCTGGTGGAATGGGGAGTCGGCTTCGGGGTTATGTCATCGCAAAACATGGCCCGTCTCCGGTGCTGCGCGGCAATGGACACAGACCGGAGGCGAGTGGTATACTCGCGTCAATCGGCGGTGCCTGCCGCTGGTAAAAGTCCTGAAAGAAACCCGCCGCCGAGGAGTCGCACCCTGGGCGGCGTTCTTTTGTGTGGGCGGTCATGCTGCCGACGCCGCAATGGCCTCGGCCTTCGACCGGCCATGGCCCTGGGGAACAACACGAGGGCGATCCGTTATCCAGGCGTCGATCTCGTCCTCAAGCCAGCCCAGCGAACGATTGCCGCCTTCGCCAAGATCGAGTGGTGCAGGGAACGTGCCTGCGCGGATGCGACGATAGACCGTGGCCCTGCTCAGCCCGGTTTTCTCGCGCACCTGCGCAAATCTTAAGATGGATGATGTTGGCATTAATCTCTCCGTAACGGTCGTTGATGGTCACGAAGATGATTAGGCGCTGGGAAAATTGGGATATTCAAGCACGCTCAAGAATTTGAGCGAGACGCCAGATAGCCTTTTTACATCAGAGCATTAAGGATGAGAAAATTGAGATAAAGAGTGAGATTTTCTCACTTATTTTTCGGGTGGTCCGCCCTTGGTACGCATTTTGCCGAGGTACTTGCGGATTGTCCCGGCAAGCTTCTCAGCGTCTTCGGTGAGCGTTCTTACCCCAAGTTTCTTTTTGGCGAAGATCCTCGCAATTGTTAAAACGTCCCACTTCGTAGGTTCGGACTCGATCTCCGTTGCTGTAGCCCAATAACTCCGCCACATGTTTTGCTTTGGCAACGTCTTCGGCCACCACTCTGGGATAGTCTGCGTATCTGGAGGCTGCTCCCCAGCCCCGGCGGGTGTTTCGGCGGGCGGTGACCCCGCCACCTCGGCGTGGCCCGCAAAGCGATCCGGTCTGTAAACGCGAACGTCGGTCCATTTGCCTCCGAAATAGACTTGGGAGGGCCGAATCGGTGAGAAGGTGATTAAGTCGATTACAGCATTGAGCGCGTCGGGCGAAATTGGTCGCAGGCTACCGAACATTGAGTCGATCGGGGGGGCCAACGCAATTGATCCTTCTCGGAGGTCAGTCCGCAAAATCTCACGAAGACGGCGCATCGACGCAAAATGTAGTTCATCCTTACGCTCGTCTTCGGGGTTCGGCGGAATGGTGGATATCGGAACCCAGTTGTCCATGAACACCTGATACTCATCAGGATCCCGAGCTTTGACCCAATCGTCGAGTTCTATACCGCGTTCCCATTCATCATCGCTGAACGGGCCGGAACCCTTGGTCTGCAAATGGGCCGACTCCGCCGGTTTCTCGGGCTTGTCTTCGGCACCGGCTTCGATGGCCGCTCCCGCCTCGATTAACCGCTCCGCCTCGTCCACAGGCAGATCGTGGATTTCGCCCGCCTGCCGCACCCCATCGGGGCCGGCCGCTGTTGTCCTGAGTTTTACACGAAGCGTTTCCACGGGCATCGCACCCCCTACTGGCGCTCCCTACGTGAAAGGCGGCGCGGCGGACCGGCGTAGGGTGCCGGCGTTCGGCGATCAACCTAGCCGCGCCTTCTCTATGTTCCCGGCCGTCAGCCCTTGTGCAGCGTAACGACCTTGTCGTCGGCTTCCTTGCCGGTAACGATTTCATCGACACGGGCGCCCCAGGCGACGAGTGCTTGGCGCTTCTCCGCGTCGTAGCTGTGTCTGTCATAGATCGACGTGATGCCCGCCTCGGCGTGATTCAACAGCTTGGAAACCGTCAGCCGGGGGATACCCATGCCGGTCATGAGGCTCGCCGCGGTGCGTCGCAAGTCGTGCGGTACGAATGACACCCCAGCCCTCTCGGCTATGTCCCGCTTCGTCCGCCAGAGCGTCGTAAGAGGCCCGTCGCGCAGGGGGGTATAGAACACCCATCCGTCACTGCGGTCATCGCCGCCGAGTAGCTTGTCGAGCACCTCGATGGTCTGAACGCTGAGCGGCACACGATGCGAAAGCTCATTCTTGCTGTGCTCAGCGGGGATCGTCCACCAGCCGCTTTCTCGGTCGATGTCCTCAAGGCGCATCATCTCGACTTCCTGGCCGCGTTGGGCTGTCAGGAGCCTAAGCTTGTACGCGGCAGCGATAGCCGGTTCCTCGTCTGTCAGCGCCGCCCACACGGCTCGGATTTCGTCATCGGTAAGCACCTTGTCACGAGCATGCTCATCCGAGGGGCGCTCAATGCCGATGCAAGGGTTGTAGGTGACGATGTCGCGGCTGATGGCCCAATTGTACGCCTTCCTCAATATCTCCAATACGCGATTTGCCTGGATTGGCGCGCCTCGCTCAACGATGTCGTCGAGAAGCCGCACGACCTCCTTACGGGTAATCGACAACGCTTTTCGGTGCCGCCAATGGGGCAAAATGTCGCGCTCGAAAGCAAGCTCATCCGTGCGCCACGACCGCTTCTTGGGCTTGGCGTGCTTCTCGACGTACTCGGTGGCGAGCTCACCGAGCGTCTCTGCCTTGCGCTCGTCTGTCTTCTCTGTCGCTGGGTCTTTCCCGTGAGCAACATCGCGCAACGCATCACCAGCTTTCTCGCGTGCGTCCGCCAGCGTAAGAGATGGATAGACGCCAAGCGTCAGGCGTCGCTTTCGGCCCTGGTGGCGGTAGACGACACCCCAAGCTTTGCGGCCCTTATAGGACACCCGCAGGATGAACCCAGGCAGGCTCGCATCCCAATAATCCACTTGGCCGGTCTTAGGCGGCTTGATGGACTCGATACCGCGAGCGGTGAATTTGAGCTTTGGCATTCTCTGAGTCGAGTGGGTTGAAACCATCCGAATGGAATAGGTTCCAAATAGGTTCCATGCGAACCGAGACAGTATGACCGCTCATGACCAACAAAGCAAACTTGAAAATGTGTTCTGTTGCCTGATCATCCGCCGCTCGAAGCTGTATCAGGGGCGGTCACGCCAGATCACCGGAAATCAGTAATCCCATGGTCCACAACCACCCGAGCGGCGACCCGACGCCGTCGCGGGACGATATCGCCATGACCCGCCAGGTGGTCGAGGCCGCCGGGAAACTCCAGATAAGCATCCACGACCATCTCATCATCGGCCGCAACAGCCACGCCAGCTTCAAGGCCATGGGCCTGCTTTAATTTGATCGTTCTTTTACTACCCCGCAGTAAAAGGCCAGCATTCGTCAACGTTTGCCGAGCTTTTCATTAACGGGCATGGACGCGGCGAGCTGTTGCCAGTCCTCCTCGACTTGGCCCCTGCCCCTATTGTTCATCCCGAACGCCCCAGTGTGGGCGACACAGTGGATCATCGCGTCAGAGAACTTGAACGGTGTATTGACCGCTTGATCCATCTTCGGTGACTCTTTGAGACTGACGGCACGCATCAAGGACACGAAGGTCCTAAGGCCAAGGCAAATTACGAGTTGAGGGGAAACGATCCGAACTTCCGGGAGCGTAAACAATTGTGCGCATGCGACCAGATGTTTGAGCGGCACGCCGGCGTTCGCCTTGCCTAGTTTTATGAAAGGAAAAAGGTTGGTGAGGTAACACTCGGCGCGATTCATACCGAAGTGACGCTCCAGCAGATTATCGAGGTTCCGGTTGGTCGGAAACTTCTGGGAGAAACCTAACGCCGCGCTGTGAAGGTCGGGTGGGTCTCTATCGAGCGCATCGCTGCTAGACCAATCCTGGCCGACGATCATGATTTCTGCATCGACGTTACAACCGGACTTAGTCCAGGGCGAGACATGCTCGCACTCAAAGATGCCGTCATGAAAATCGCCGATAGAGGCGTAGCCATCGAATCGGGTGGACTGCCGCAGTCGAGCGAGTTGGAGGAGAGCTTCGGTTTTCATAGGATAACAATAGACCAAAAGCATTGAAATCTTGCTACATCGCCCTGCGGTAATAGGTACTCGTTGCACCGAAAACAGCTCTCCGCCACTGCATCGGCGAATTCGGCGAACGTGTCATTGTGGCGGTCGATGTCGGCGGCGGCGATCAAGGTCCGCCATGTTTCAGCATCCGGTATCCGGCAACAGCTCGAGACTGCCGAGCCGGCCGTCGATGGAGAAATTGC
>JASJYE010000015.1 GCA_030123645.1 Candidatus Hydrogenedentota bacterium
CAATTCGGGCATGCGAGGATCGAGCGGCATAGGGGTCCCATCCATTGACTACGGGCAAGAATCATGCACGCCCTTGGCGTCGGGTGTAATCACTTGTTCTGCATGTCCTCGAAGCGCTTGTCGATTATCGGAGTATCGGGTGGTAAGTGAATACGGTTCAAATCAATGATTTCCCCATCAACAATCAATTCAATGTCTATTCGAGCCCTTCTTATTCCATAACCCATATCCCAATCCTTTCGCTTCTTCTTGAATTCCTCTCGCATCTCCTCGGTGCAAGGCGCCCATTTACCGTTTACGTATGCAACATATTCAGGCAAAGCTCCCGATTCTGATTTGATGTAATCAGGCCAAGGGGGACCTATTCTTAGGAATTTCCTGTTAGGGATAGCAGATTCTGCCCCCGGAGGATAGCTCCTGCCTTCGGGAGTGACTAACATTCCCGTCCGTGGAGACCAGATGCGAACACCGACTGTGTACGTTTCGCCGAATAAAAGATCAAACATTGTGTCCGGGCTGCTTGACAGAATGATTGGCGCTTCCTTGCTCTTGATGCTCAGAATATAGGGCCAGGCAAACTCGAATTCCTCTCTATTGCCGAAAGGGATTTCATGTTTCGCCGCAGTCGCATGAAATGATGAGCGTGATTGGCTTCGCAACGGGTCCAATTCTTCTGGCCAGCTCTTCGGCCATGAACCTTCTTTAGTAACCATCCACAGCGCATACGCGGAACACATCGCACAAAGGACGATGGAAGCTACGATGGCGAAGATAACGTGTTTCGGCATATTCATAGCGATCTCCCTTCTTATCGCAGAACTTCAGTTTATCCGGGATTTCCCATATGGACCTTCGCGCAACCATCACGGGTTGATTTCCTTTGACCCTAGTCCTCCTTAACGATAATGTCAACAGCGATTCCGCCACCATGGCCCGTCCAGAGAGGCGTTTGTGAGCAGGAAGTCTCCCTCATGGGGAGCGGGAGGTACTGTTCGTGCGAATCCGGGCTTAACGCTGAGATGCGAGGACGCGAAATCGCTTCGAACGGGGTACAGCGCGCTGAGCAAGCGCGGCCTGTGAGCGCCGCCGCCGATTAGAAGAAATATTTTCGAAACGCTTGTCCGATCTTTCGCGCATTCTGTACGACGGGACCGCGGAAGCCGAGGCGTCCGGCCCGGGCAGCGGCGCGGAAATCGAAACCATGAAGCGCGATGCCCACAACGCCTGAAAAATCAGGGCCCTTCGCGCGGCTGGGTAGAGTCTCTACCGATGAAGGTATGCCGATCCGGCAGGGGACCTCAAAGATCGTTTCTGCGAGTTTCACGTGGTTTTTCACTTTCGCTGAACCGCCCGTCAGCACCACGCCTCGAATCAAATGTTTCGTTAGGCCTCGCGACTGCAAGTGCTGACGCACTTTCATCATAAGTTCATGGGCGCGCTCGTAAACAATGAAGTCCATCTCGTCTTTTTCCACTACTGCCGGCGCCCCGTGGACGGCCGTCTTCAGCTTAATTTGCGCCTTTGCACCTCCCCGCGGCGGCCGCGTCACCTTTGCGTCGCCGCCGTCCGTGGCGATACGCTCCTCGGATATGCCGTACTCCATAACGAGCTCGTCGGCCTCCTCGAACGATACATGAATTCCCGCGGCGACATCGCGCGTGAGATGGTATCCCCCCCATTCAAAAGTGTGCGTCCCTAAGATGCGCCGGTCGCGAAATACGGCGAGGCCCGTCGTCATACGCCCCATGTCGAGCATGGCCACGCCCAACTCCCGGTCCTCGGGCGTGAGACAGCCCAAAGAAGAGGCCAGCGGAAGAAAGATCATGTCTTCGAGCTCGCGCCGCTGCGATTCGATGCAACGCACGATGTTGTCCTCGATTACGGCTGGAATTCGGGCGAAATGAAGGCGCGTTTTCAGGACATGCCCATTGAGCCCCACCGGATCGATAACGCGCAGATCATCCAAGTACCACTCTTGCGCTGCGACGGACGAGACGATCCGTTTGCCGGCTTCGAGAACGTCGCGGGATGCAATATCCAGCGCGTCGTCCATATGCGATTGCTCGACGATCTCCTGCTCGAGCTTGACGTGGCCTTCACGCAGAAAAGTCTCGACGTTAGGGCCGTTGATTCCGCAGAACAGACTCATCACTTTTATACGCGCGCTCCGCTCCGCTTCTGTGAGCGCGCGCTTCAGCGCCATCTTTGCTGCCTGGAGATCCTGAATAACGCCCTGGGACACGCACCCGCGCCCGGGCGCTATCCCATGGCCGACGACCTGGACCGTGCCGTCCTCATCCTTTCGCGCGATAACGACGCGCACTTCACGCGATCCAAAATCGACAGCACCGACGATCTCACTCTTAGCGATCACTACTCCCCCTGTCAAGTATCAGGACGCGCTTAATTCGCTAGCTCGTTAGATCTAGAACAACAATTCCTCCGGCGGCTCATCTTCAAGCGCCTCCTTAGGCGCGGGCACACCGATGGTTTGGCGTATGTCCTCGAGGGACATCTTGTGTTTCGTGAGCGCTTCTCGCGCCCTTTCCATCTGCAATTCCACTTCGGACACCGTGCGCTGCAGATCCTTGACGTGCTGCCGCGACGCCTCGAGGGCCTTGCGTGCCTCGACCTCAGCCGATCGCAGTCCATCGAGGCGCTCGGCTACACTCGATTCATTGCCCTTGGCCTCGTTGAGTCGTGCATGGTCTTCGGCCACCTTCTCCAGGCCCTCTTCACGTTTGGCCTCTAGCTCGGCAATTACCGCCTCGAGTTCCGCAACACCTTCCTCCTCTTCGGCCAGTTCTTGCGCGACGGAAGCGGTACGTTCTTTCGCTTCACCCAGCGCCCGCTCTCCTGAGGTCACTTGAGAAGCACCGGACTTGACCATTTTCTCGGATTCCTTGACGGACCCGCGAGCCCCCACCGTCGAATCCAAACTGGCTTTGAGACGCTTCTCGCTTTCCTGAAGCTGCTGTTCGGCGGCGGCCACCTCTGCCCCGGCAATCGAGGCGGCGGCCTGAAGCGCGAGCGATTTTGCGGACTCTGCATCGCCGGCGGCGAGGGCCCTTTGGGCCCGCTCAAACAGTGCTTGCGAAGCGGAAGAATCCACCGCGACAGGTTCCGCCCCTAATTCGGGCAGTGCCATGGCTGTCCACGCTTCCTCGATCAAATCGTCGGCTCCAACAGATCCCTCGGGACCCAGCGCCGATTCTTCGGCGATCGCCGCATCAGATGAAGGTTCCTGTACCGCCGCTTCGTCGAGGGCCGGTTCCTCTTCGATCGATTCGCCCAACTCCGATCCCGCCTCGACAGTCTCAGCCGGCACGATGTCCGTTGTGCCCGGCTCCTCAGGCGCCAGTTCCCCGGCTTCGAGCTCCACTGCTTGCGGCGCAGCGTCGGCAGGGACCCACTCTTTGATGAGTGCCTTACACTCGGCGCTCCAGTCCCGAACATTCTCGCTATCAGACCCGTCCATCGCCTCGACGAAGACGCCGCAGAACGCAAAGCAGATTTCTGTAAAACGTTCATCGAGCGAGTCGGTCCGCGCAGCCATCAACGTGCAGGCTTCCTTCATCAATTTGCACAGTTTGGACGATATTTCGTAGCCGTCTTTGTCAGCTTCGCGCTTCAGCGCAGAAATTCCACCTTCGATCATCTCCATGGCCAGGATACGGTTCTCGGGGGACCTATCATTCAACTCCGCCAACTCGTCGCAAATGCGGTCGACAATATCCACTATGACTTTCGACGGTTCGGCGCCGTCACCCGATGGGTCCGGATCGGATTGGGCCACGGTTTCACCGAGTTCCTGCATTTCCCCAATGGTTCCGAGTGCATCACCGTTTTGCCCTTCGCCCAGAATCTCTGGTGACTCTGCGGAAGTGCTTGGTTCCGATTCAGCAGCCGTCCCGGCTTCGTAATCCAACGCCGAAGCACTGCCCGCGCCTAGCGGCAGCACGTTCTCGAGTGGCGGGAGCTCATCTAATGCCGGCAACTCGCTCCCCTGGTCCCCGTTGCCATCGCCGTCAGCGTCCAACTGCGGAAACTCGAAAGGCATGGCTTCGTCCCGAGTCGATGAGCGGCCTTCCGCCTTTGAAGAGTCTTCTGCGTCCCCGTCATCCATGAGGGATAAGCCGGCACTCTTAATGGCTTCCAGGGCCTTCATATAATGTTCCTGCCACTTATCGAGCACCTGCGGCCGAAGGCCTCCGCCCATCACTTCACCGACAATGCCGCACAGGATGTCGTATGTGCCGTCGAGAAACGGTAAGGCGTCTCGCGCGCGGCCGGCGCTCTCATAGGTCTGGAGGACCCGGCCTGCATCGGTAAACGCCTCGACCAGTTGAGTCCAGCTTTGGGCAAGTGAGATCTCAACACCTAAGATGAGTTGATTCATGCATTCGTCCGACCACAATTCGTCGGTTTCCGCCTGCGCGTCTCTCAGTATTCTCTGAAAGTGGCCCAGTGCCAGAAGCAGCTGCTGGGTTGGATCGTCATCGTCGAGCGAAAAGTCAGTGTTCATCGCCTCCAACTCTTCCTCCAGGCCGGGTCCCAACAGTGCTGAGCGTTCGCCTTTACCCAGCCCCGATTCGGCGATTTTGTCCGTTGTTTGCGTCATTGTCACGTCCCCCCTAGGCCGGCGCCTATTTCGTTTGCCAAATCGCACGGATATTCTTTCCACTTCCTGCTAATGACGTTTGCCGTTCGACTCCACGCACCGCATATGGCGTCACGCGCCCTCACGGCGCGACCCCTACCCCGCGTGCAAGCTTAGTCGGTCTGGGCCACTTTCGTTGGAACGCCCGAACCATAGTAGCGCTTCAACGCGTCTACATACGCGATCGCAACCTGCTGCCGCCACCACGGATCGGCGAGCCGCTTCCGATCAGTGGCGTTCTTTAGATTCGCAGTTTCCAGAAGCACTTTCGTAGGCACCTTCGTATTGCGCAGAACCGCCGGCACGAAAACCGAAGTGCGGCTGCGGCGGATCTTCGAGCGTATGGGATCGGCGTTATCGTGGCGCTTGACACGCTTCTTGCCTAGCTCGTCGAGCAGAGTCGTTGCGAAGTTCCTCGACAGCGCCTCATCGAGCCGCCGCTCCGAGGTGCTGGACGTAAAGCGATTGTAGTTTCGACCTTCTTGATACTTCGCGTAGAGGGGGTCGAGACGGACTTCCTCGGACCTTCGGTACTTTGCGCCCGGGATATAGATCATCGCCCCTCGAAGCTGCGCGTTATACAGTGAATCGGTGTGAATGCTGGTAAAGATGATCTTGCGGCTGTCGATGCCCCGTTTCCGCTCTTTGTCGTAAATCGAATTTACCAGCATCCAACGTAGATTCGCCGATACATTCGCCCCGTCGGCATTGAGGTGCCGAGGCGTCGTCAGCAGTTCCTCGTCTCGATCGTACGAGAAACGGGTTTTATTCGTTACGGCATAACCCGAACTGCGGTCGACCATCGTAACGTAGACCTTGGCCCCGGTGTTTTTGCGGAGCAAGTCCCGAATACGGCACACGATGTCGTAATTGATTTCGTCCTCGTACAAGCCCGAGCCGATATGCGTGGCGCCCGTGTCGCTTCCCCCATGGCCCGGATCCAGGATCACCACCACGTCGGACAGGTCCTTCGAGACACCCTGCCCGCCTCTTAGCCGCTCCGCCTCGATTAGGGCCGCTTCGTAGCGCTTCCGAACGGGATTCCCCTCAGGGAGATATCGATCGGACAAAAACTCGAGCGGGATATATATCTTCTTTCCGGCGTCGATATCCTGCATGTCCGGAATCCCGCTTCGATTTGCAATGAGATCGCAGGCATCGAGAATGTCTTCATTATTCTGAATGTCCGTGAATCGCGCCACGACGGAGCTATAGAGAGACTCGCCATTCTTGAGCGTATAGAGCGCGTATTCACCCCTGCCGTCACTGCCATAGCGAAGACCGTCGTGCAACGTGGCCATTTCCGGTTCCAGCTCGAGGATGCGCACCGGCTCAGGCTCGAGGATGCGCACCGGCGTGTGCCGTGCCATAGCCCCATTCAGCAATGAGCGGGGAATAAGGACCCTCTGTCCTGCCCTGAGGGTGGTCTCGACGCCCGCGTTTTCGGAATGATTAATGACTTGTTTGTAGGCTTTCCCGTCTCCCACGATCCAGGTACAGATCGACCACAACGTTTCCTCGTCTGCGATCGCCGTGTGTAACCATCCGCGATCGTCGACGATGTCGCCGGTGAAGATGGTGAGCAGCACGGTGCGACGGTGTTCCGATTTCAGATGAGAGAGAGGAATGAAAGCGCCCACGCGGCCCCGATAGGCCACCCACTCACTTTCAATCGCAAGATACTTCGAAAGAACTCGCCGCGCCGCGTCGCCTCCGAGCGCGCGAACCTCGATCCCGACGGCCCGCCCGTCTCTTGACATGGCGAACACACCCGGCTCGAGCGCCCTGCGAATCACTTCGACAGCAGCGGACGTCCCGGCAATGCTTAGAAGAATCAGCAGGAAGGCACCCGCCGCGACGACAGTTCTCCCCCGAATCTTAACTACGTTCCCAACACCCAAAATGGCACACCTATTGCCCGGTTTGTACGCCCCCTCCGGGCGCTATCTCATGCAAAAATCCCCCTGTATAAGGCCTCCACATAGTAGCACAGGCCTCTCCAAAGTACAAGATGTGAAAGGACGAGCGTATTTTTCTTAGCTTCGGTGTCTCAGGCCATATCAGGGCCGGAATTATGCACCGGGAACGCGGTATTTGCGCGACTTCGTAAGTCCCCGCGCGAAGACACCGCCCTTCGATCGCTCTTTACAGGCGCCGGTGGGTCGTTTGTGCTACATCATCATCGAAGTGAAGAGCACCAATGTTCCGTCATTGAGTGCCGTCCGGCGCAAATCCAGGTAGGCGTAGTTCCGAATGAAATAAATACGTCCAAGCAACTCGTTGCCTCTGTAGAAACCTCCGGCACGAAAGACATAGTCCTGAGCCCCGTTCTGAGTGCACGAAATATCAACGACGGAGGCGCCGAAACTGAAGCGCCGCTTCAGTTCTGCCGTCTGCTTATCCGCACGCCTTACGAGAAGGTGTCTGGGCACGCCTACATTGAAGGCGAAACTGTGCTCGCCACGCAGGGATTCGACCGTCAACAAGGTTTCGCCCGACGGCTCGATCAGCTCCCACCGCAGGCCGCCATGTTGTCGCATGACCACATAAACCGTGCGCCCTCTGTTGTCCGTAATCTCTAGCGTGTCCCCAGCGTGACGCCTCGGGTAGCGCAGCAATACGTGGCCTTCAAAAGGATCGGGCAGGTCATCGAAACTCGATTCGACGTTGGGCATCGTCTCGGCCTCGGTGAGCGCGCTGCGTTCGTGGACTTGGTTCACGATAGCGCGCGCCATGAAGCCGACGAGACCGGCCACGACCGCCACGCCGAAGGCGATTGGGCCCCATCTCTCCGAGAAGGCGTGCTCCGTGTTCAACCCGTGGGCCATAAGAAGAAATGTGGCGAGCAGGACGAAGCCGTACGCGACGATCAGCCCGAAGGTCACAGGGTGCGTCAGTCGAGGTATTGTGGAATAACAAACGGCGCGCTCATATTCGCTGAGGCGCTCCTCGTGGGCATCGGGCTCGCTCATGGATCGCTCCTGCGCCGGTTCGTGAAAGGCCGCTGGAGTCTCCAGCTACTGTACCTGCTCCCTATGCTCACGGGCAAGGTCCTCGGCCAGTTCGACCGCGATCGATTCCAATCCCCGTGAAAGCGCTTCGACGATCGCGGGGGCATTCGGCGCGTCGGCTGTGACCACCGTTTCGTAGACTTTCCTAAAGCTCCGCGACGTGTCACCGTTCTCGGATTTCAGTGTCACGACCAGATCCAGCTTTAGGTGCGCATCGGCGCCGTCTCGAGTGTCTACCTGCTCGAATGCGAGGAGGTCGCCCTCGATCCACACGCGCGCCTCTCCGCCTTGAGATTGGCTGAACTCGGTCTTTAGTTTCTCGCTAAGCTGCTCGCCCAAATCGGCCGCCCAGCGCTGCGTCGCGTAGTATTCGATCTGGGTGGGCGATGTGCGAATCATAATCTCTCGACGCGCAACGGCTTCCCCGGGGCGTATCCGGACTTCCTCGACGGTAAAAGGCGCATCGATTCGGCCGGACGAGCGCATGTCGAGGGTAAAGTAGTTCGGCTCGGGTACTGAGAGGCATCCGGCCAAGATCGCCATAAGCGTCGCGATGCAGTACTTTCGATACATGGTGCTTTCTCCAATTTCTATCCGCGCACTGCGGCGCACGATCTATTGCCGGCCCACCGGTTGCTTCCCTCGAATTAGGGCTTGCGGCTGTTCAGCAAGTGTTCGCGTGACCTCTTTCAGGCTGCGCATGGTCTCACTGAGATCGCGCAACGTGTCTTCGAGCGTCGCGCCGTTCCTCTCGAGCACTTCCTGTAGCGCTATCGTGAGCGACTCGAGCTCGACCGTCAGGCCGTCGAGGCTCTCGAGCGCATCGCGTGCCCCTTCTATCGTGCCGTCAATATTCTCCCGGTTGTCGGTCAGGATCGAATCGAGATGCTCTACTGCCTGCTGCGCCGACCGGCCGATATCCTTGGCTGTCGTAAGCACCTCATTGACATTGTCCCGGTTTTCTTCAAGCACTTCCTCGAGGCCGCCGAGCAAATCCCCACCATGCGTCACCGCGTCGTCTAGATTCACCATCAACTCGGAGAAGGTCTTGCGCCCTTCAACGGCCAACGGCCGGCCTTTCTCGTCCACGACCCCGAGGAGCACGCGAAAATCCGCCAAAAGACCTTCCATGGCCCTAAACAACTCTGCGATTGTCCGCCCATCGTCCGTAGCGAAGATTCGATTCCCATCTGCATCCGAGACCCCCAGAAGCAAGGTGACGTCATCCAGCAATTGCGTCACCGTGGAAATAAGCCCGGAGAGGTCGCCGAACAATCCGCCCACCGTCGAAGGGATTTCAGAGCCCGGCTCCAAGAGCGGGGCGTCCTTCGAGCCGGTGGTAATCTCCAGGTGCTTCTCCGAGGTCAGCGTCGTCTGGCTCACAAACGCTTCGCTATCGGCATTGACCGGCGTGGACGCCGCGACCTGGATCGTGACGCGCATACGCGATTGATCGTCCGGATCGGTGCTGATATCCGTAATCCTACCCGCGCTAGCCCCCCCGAAACGCACGTCCGCCGAGCGCCCCAGCCCGCCGATGTCATGCGAGAAGACGTAATAGGTCTTCGCGTCGCCTTGCGGTCTGTATTTGAGGACCGCGGCGATGAATACGATCAGCACAATCCCGCTCAGCAGCACAAAGAACCCAGCCTTGATTTCCGTCGTGCTGAATGATCCAAGCCTATCTACCATGGCAAAATCTCTCTTGCATTCTTGCTAGTCTCGATCTACGTCACCCCTCAGCGTTCGTAAATACCGTGCATCATCATCGCCCTCCTCGCTGGGCCGGCGCGCAAAGAACTGCTGCACATAGGCGTTCGAAGAGCGCTTGACCTCATCGAGCGTGCCGAGCTCGGCCACACCGCCCTGGTCCAGCATGCACACCTGGTCGGCGATGAGCTCGACACTGGGCAACTCGTGCGTCACGACGACGCTCGTCAGACTGAAGGTCTGTTTCAGCTTCAAGATCAGCATATCCAGCCCCGCGCCGACGATCGGATCGAGACCCGCCGAAGGCTCGTCGTAGAAGATGACCTCCGGATCCATGGCCATCGCCCGGGCGAGACCGGCCCGCTTGCGCATCCCGCCGCTCAGTTCCGCGGGCATATAATCTTCGAAGCCCCCCAGCCCGACCAATTCGAGCTTGATCTTCACCATGATGTCGATGGTCGAGCGCTCGAGCTTCGTGTGCTCGAGCAGAGGCATGGCCACGTTTTCGGCGACGGTCATCGAGCCGAAAAGCGCTGAGCCCTGAAAGCACATGCCCATTTTCTTGCGCATCTCCAAGCGATCGTGGTCGCTCATCTGCGTGAAATCGTTCCCGTCGAACATGATGCAGCCCGAGTAGGGGCGCATCAGACCGACGAGGTTGCGCAGCAGCGTACTTTTGCCCGAGCCGCTTCCGCCCAGGATGACGAAGGTCTCGCCGCGCCGAACGTTGAAGCTCATGCCGTCGATCACGGTGTGGTCGCCGTATTTCACGACGAGATCGGTCACCTCGATTAAGTTGCCGGCTGCCTGGGCCATTCAGACCCTTCCTCCTTCACGATTCCGAAAAGAACAAATACGTAAACAACACGTCGAGCACGACGATGAGAAAGATCGAGGTCACGACGGACGAAGTCGTTTTTTTACCCACGCCTTCAGCGCCCCCCTCGACCTCGAAGCCCCTATAAACGCCGACCACGCAAATCACCATGGCGAAAAAGACGCTCTTGGTGAAGCCGTTCACGAAATCTTTCATCGTAATTGCGTCCGCGCTACTCTCGAGATAGACACGGGGATCTTGGCCCAGGTAGGCCGTAGAAATCGCGAATCCGCCTAGGATCATGGTGAAGGTCGCGACCATGGTCACCAGCGGCACAGCAAGCGTCGTCCCGATGAACTTGGGCACCACAAGGTACTTCGTGGGATTCAATCCCATGACCTCGAGCGCGTCGATTTCTTCTGAAACCTTCATCGTGCCGATCTCTGCGGTGAATGCCGATCCGCTGCGCCCGGTAATCAGGATGGCCGTCATCAGCGGGGCGAGCTCGCGCACGGCCGCGACCGCCACCAAGTTCGGTACGAGGTATGCCACGCCGAAGCGCGATAGCTGATACGCGGACTGCATCGCCAAAATGGCGCCGAGGAGGAAGGTAATCAGCATAACAATCGGGAGCGAGCTGTATCCGACGCGCACGAATTGCTCCACCGTCGCCCTCACGCGAAGTCCTTTTCCCTGGAGCGGCGCGACCACGATCCAGAACAAGGTGTCGACGATGAGGGAACAGGCCGCTAGAAAAGCGTGCGTTCCGAGGAGAAACGCACGGCCCGTATAACCCAAAATAGCTGTCATTCGATCGCTGGCCCCCCTTAACCAGCCGGGAAACTAGCCCGCCTCCAGGCCGTCCCGGATATCGAAGAATGAATCTAATCGCGCAAGCTCCAGCACTCTCATGACCGCATTCGATGGGCGAATCAGCACAAAGCTTCGATCGTTCTCGGACGCCGACTTGAGCCCCTCGACCAGGGTCGCGACGCCGGAACTGTCCATATAAGTGGCCCCGCTCAGATCGACCCCCACGCGGGCCACGCCCTCGACGGCCCCCAGTACGGCTTTGCGAAGCTCAGGAGACGAATTGAGGTCGACCTCCCCGCGCACCGCGATTATACGCCGATCGCCCTCGTCGCGTACCTCAATTTCCAGCCCCATGCAATCTCCTGTCTGTCTCAAGCAATCTGGCCCTTACTGCTTTACTTCTTTCGGGAGTCTGAGCTTCATCGTCACGCAATTGCCCTGGACTGTCCCAGGACAAAACTCGACGTCGTCGAACACTTCGTGAATCAGGTGGACACCCAGGCCGCCCGGGCTCAGGTCCGCCGCGTCCACCGGTCCCGGAGCCTCATCGCGCACGAAGGAATCGGGCGGCGCAGGCTCCCCTGAGTCCTCGAGCTGGATCTCCAGCCATCCTTCGGTGCTGCGGAATGTGAGGCGAAAGGTGTTGTCCGGCTCCCCGCCGCAGGCGTGGCGAATCGCGTTCGTGCAGGCTTCGTCGACTCCGAGCACCACATCATCGACACGGTCGCTCACGAATCCGGCTTCAATCAGATACGAGCGCACGAGGTCCCGGACGACCCTGAGAAGCCTCGGATCGGACGCGATCTCGAGCATGAGATCCTGTTTCATGCCAGGCGCCTCAGCACGAGTAGCGCGCAGTCATCGTGCGGCACGAGTGGCTCGCAAAAACGGTGCACGTCTCTCAGGACCTCGCGCACTACGATCTCAGGCGCCTCCCCGGATAGATCTCGTGCAAGCATTTTCAGCGAATCGATCCCGTATTCCACCGGTTCTTCGCCGGTCTCGTGGTGGCTGATCGCGCCTCGTGCCTCGATGATGCCGTCCGTGTACATGAATATCGTGTCACCTTTCTCGAGTGTAAAGCCGCCATCCTCCCATACCGCATCCGCAACGATGCCGATGGGCGGCCCTGAAGGCCGGCCTGTCTCTTCCACATCGATCCGGGTGGCGTGCAACACCGGGTGGTGCCCAGCATTGGCGCACACGGCCTCCCCTGTTCTCAGGTCCAGGCTAAGATAACACAAGGTGCAGAACATGCCGCGTTGACTCCGTTCGCACATCGATTCATTTAACGCGCCCAGCACGGCCGCAGGCGACGATTCCTTCGTCACGTGTACACGGAACTCGGCCAGGATCTGGGCCATCGCCAGCGCAGACGGCACACCCTTGCCGCTCACGTCCCCCACAAGGACCCCTACCCGGTCCGAATCGAGATTCACGAAGTCGTAGAAATCTCCACCGACGGTCTTAGCGGGCTTCATCTCGGCGTAGACCTGATACCTGGAGTCTTTGGTGGCCCAGCGGTGCTCGAGGAAGCCGTCCTGGATGATCCCTGCGAGTTCGATGTCTCGCTCGATTCGCTCCTTTTGAAGAAGTTCCTGATGCATCTTCGCGTTTTCCAGCGCGAGGCCGGCGCTATTGCCGACAGCGGTGCTGAGTAACATGTGGCCGTGCGTGTACGCGTGCCCAGGCCGGTCGCTGTCGATGTACAAAATCCCCATCACGCCGTACTTGCCCCGCACCGGCGCGCAAATGATGGACCGCAAATCGAGCGAAAGAATGCTGGCCGCCCCATCCAGCCCGGCCTCCGATCTGGTGTCCTGCACGAGCACGCTCTCGCCATCCTTAAGCACTTTGCGGGCCACGGTCCGGCTGATGTGGATGTCCTCGCTCCCGGCGTGTTTGAGCTTTCCCTCCTCGATGACGTGCACATGATTGCAGACCGGACACGGCAGCAGATCTTCGCCCTCAGGCCCGGCAAAAAAAATCGCCCCGCGCTGCGCGTCGATCGCTTTCATCGTCGTTTCTAGAATGCGGTCGACCAAGCTGCAAGGCTCGTAGTTCGACGCGATGTCGTTCATCACCTTATAGACCGCCTCGAGCAGCACGTCCGCCTCGCCCCGTTCGCCGCCCTCGCCTGACTTCCCTAAGGTTTCGAGAATCCGCTCGCGGGCTCCCACGGAGTCGTCCGTTGGGAGTAGCGCCTTTCCCTCGTCCGAATCCACCTCGAAGATCAATACCGTGCTGCCTATTCGGATACGGTCACCCGACTTGAGCTCGCCGCTCAAGAGTTTCTCGTCATTGATAAACACGCCGTTGGTGCTGTCCAAGTCACGCCAGAAATAGCCGTCGTCACGGCCCGATATCTCCATGTGCTGGCGCGAGGCGGCGGCGTCGTCCAAGACATAATCGGAATCCCCCGTGCGGCCGATAATGATCGAGCTGCCCTTGGGCACCTTGAGCGCTCTGTCTCGATTCGAGCTATCAATCAAAAAGCCCACTGCCACGCGTATCGGCCCCCTTCAGCCGTCTCTCTCCCCCCGCGCTCCACTTAAGTTATAACGCCGCCAAGAAGGAAAAACAAGCGGGCGAAGTCGGGGATGCAGATACCTTCGGGCAACGAGCCGGTCGTAGCGGTGTGCAGAAGCTATCCCGAAACCCAATTATTGTCATTCTGAGCGCAAACGAAGCTCTCTAGGCGGAAGTCCCCCCTTTGAAGAGAGCCTTCGCTACGCTCAGGATGACAAAAAGAGGGATTCAACAGAGCGCACTCTGTTTAACGACATCACGGGACAGTTTCGGGTATTGGGATAGCGTCTAGAAACCGCATCCATAGACGGCCCCCCGCACGCGATCCATTGATTTCCGCCGGGGCGGGCGGTATACTCGACAACAGTTCAGAGGCGAGGCGCGGCATAACGGTTAATCGTCTGTAAGTCCTTGGCTTACCGGCCCTAGAGAGGGATTTCTCCCATGGTTATTGTGATGGCCTCCAGAAAACGTGAGGACATCGACTACGTCGTGAAGAAGGTGGAAGCCCTTGGTTACAAGGCACACCTCATCGAGGGGGTCGAGCGGACCGTCATTGCCGCCGTTGGGGATGAGCGCGGCAAGTCGCGTCTCCAATCCCTTGAAGCCCTGGAGCACGTCGAGCGCGTTTTTCCCATCCTGAAATCGTACAAGCTCGCCGGAAGGGAATCGCACACAGAGGACACGGTCGTAGATGCGGGGCCGTGCTCCATCGGCGGAAAGCAATTCGTCGTGATGGCGGGCCCCTGCTCGGTCGAATCGCGCGAACAAATTCTCGAGACCGCCCACGCGGTTAAGGAGGCCGGTGCGACCATCTTGCGCGGCGGCGCCTACAAGCCGCGTACTTCGCCCTACAGCTTCCAGGGTCTCAAAGAAGAAGGGCTAAAGTTCCTCAAGGAAGCCAGCGAGGCCACGGGGCTTCCGTTCATCACCGAAGTCATGGCGCCGGAGCAGGTTCCGCTCGTCAGCCAGTACGCGGACATCCTGCAGATTGGCGCGCGCAACATGCAAAATTACGGGCTGCTGATGGCTGCGGGCAAGTCAAATAGGCCCGTTTTTTTGAAGCGCGGCATGATGTCCACAATCAACGAATGGCTGATGTCGGCCGAGTACGTGATGGCGGAGGGCAATGCCTCGGTAATCATGTGCGAGCGCGGCATCCGGACCTTCGAGACCGAGACGCGCAACACGCTCGATATAAGCGCCGTGCCGGTCATTAAGAAACTTTCGCACCTGCCCATAGTGATCGATCCAAGCCACGGCACGGGTGTTTGGACCTACGTAGCGCCCATGGCCAAGGCCGCCGTGGTCGCAGGGGCCGACGGCCTCATGATCGAAGTACACCCCCGGCCAGCGGAGGCCTTCTCCGACGGAGCGCAATCGTTGAAGCCCGAGCGCTTTGCCGAGCTCATGAAAGAGATTCGAGAGCTGGTCGAGCTCTCAGGTAGAACATTGAAAGCGGATACGGGGGCGGCGATAGGCGCCGGCACGAAGTAAATTATGGGGACCATGACGAAGAAAAGGAAAAGCGAGGACCAAGAGCCCGAGGTTTCTCAAGAGGCGAGGGACGAAGAGCTGGAAGAGACGGAAGAGCTGGAAGAAACGGAAGAGACGGAAGAAAAGGAAGAAACGGAAGAAACGGAAGAAACGGAAGAAACGGAAGAAACGGAAGAAACGGAAGAAACG
>JASJYE010000237.1 GCA_030123645.1 Candidatus Hydrogenedentota bacterium
CTGCTACTGCGCCTTCGGCTGTCCGCGTTACAATCGCTCGACTTATCGGGGTGCCCGAGGCGGAAGCGGCCCTTATTACGACAGGGCCAGCGCCAATACACTTCCCGGGTAGTGAGGCGGAAAGCCTACTATTCCGGGCCGAACACAACGGCCCGCCTGAGCACGATGCTCTTTCCCGTCGAGCGCGGATCGGCTTTGTCAAGCGTGACGATACGCAACGAGTGCGGCACATCCTCGAGATCGTAGATGTGCCATAAATTGTTGTCGGACGTGCTCTCTACGATGTAGGCGTTGATGGTATCAACCTTTTTCCCATCCAAATACACGTCCGCCATCCCCCCAGATTGCGCAAGCCTGCCAACAATGGCAATGGCGGACCCGGTGAATTCCAACGCGGCCTCGTTCCCTCCCGTATCACTAAGTTTAGCGCCTGGATTCCAACTGGACCTATATGGTTCCTCTTCCCATTTCCCGGTCCACGTCCAGTCGGGATCCGTGAATAAGATGCTCCTCTTAGGTATGCCCATAGACCACTGCTCGAGCTTGGGTGGTGTAATCTCTTGGTGGGGGATGGTTATGCCATCTTCATCGACTGTACCCCCGGACAGCCGGACCGCTTCCAGGACGCGTTTCTGCGTCGAAGCGGCGAAGGTCTCGAAGGAGTAATTCGTAAAGCGAAAATTTGTCTTCTGGATATCGGCGATCCCGCCTATCCACTTTTCGTCGAGGGCCTCGAAGCCAAGCATGACGCCCAGGACTCCCGCGGCACTTGCAGGATTGCAATCGGAATCTTGACCGCAACGGGTCGAGATTTCAAGCGTCTTCCCGAAATCGCCTTCACCGTACAAGAGGCCAATGGCGATATAAGCGCCATTGAGGCGCGCGTCGATGTTAAACGGAGAGAGAGAGCCATCCGGACACGAATCGTTCTTATCCCATTTCTCGTTAATCCGCCGCCAGCATTGCTTCCAGTCCTCGGGATACTTCTCGTGGAGGGCAATAACGTCCTCAATGATGGCGCGATAGCCACTGCCTGGTGGCAGGCAGGCCAGGCCGGCTTTGACAACACTCGGGACGTCGGTCTCGAAGTATGCCTCCGAGTACATGCCGCATACGAACATGCCCCCGTAAACGCCATCCCCGTAGTTCATGACATGGCCGACCCGGTCGCACAGTTCTATGGCTCGTTGAGGCATACCCGGAGTCATTAGGCCGATAAAGTCGGCTTCGATTTGAAAATCAATGTCGTTGGCGTGCATGTTGTACTTTGGGTGGCCGGACATAGGCGCCGCAATGCCGTTATTCAAGTTACGGCGCGCGCCCGCATTGGCATGCCAGAGCATGTATTTTGAATCGCGGAACGCTTCACCGTATTGCTCTGTAGTCGCCTCCAAGCCGATGCGGTCCATGACTTCGGCGAATGTCATTTCCACATAAAGGTCGTCCTGGCCTATCGAATTCTTTACATTATCCGGTTGCCATTTGATTTCAGCATCGTAGGTCGTTCCCAAGGCTCGAAATTCCGTCGGGGCGCCATAGCTCACCCCCACCATCTGCCCCGCCAACCCCCCCTTGATCTTGTCTTCCAGGACGGACATATCGAGTTCCCGGGGTCCCTGGGCCTCCACTGACGCAGCAAGACCCAACGTCACGACGCCCCAGGCCAGCTTAGGCCAGACACCGAATAGCATAAATCGTCTCGCAATCATGGCAAACTAACCTCCAATTTCCCTTGGCGCCGAGTCCAGTCACATTAGCCGATATTTCCCATATGGATCCACCCGCGACGACCGCCGATCGATTCATGTGAGTCCAACACGACAACGCTAGACTTAAGAAGCAATCCCAAAACCCAATTATTGTCATTCTGAGCGTATGCGAAGAATCTCTTGAAGCGGAAAAGTCCATTCTTCAAAGAGATCAACACGCTATCTTCGCTAGGCTCAGGATGACACAAAGAGAAATTCAACAGAGCGCACTCCGTTTAACGACATCACGAGACAGTTTCCCTCGTTCCCACGGTCCTCAGACCGTCTAAAATCTTTTCTAGACGAAGACATTTTTTTGCTTTGTTCCGGTAGGATGTTGGTTCGGGGAAATTTTGCGCGTCAATTGCCAAAAACGGGCCAATTGGCGTTGTCGCGCCGCGTATCGGCGTGCTCGTTGGCCCTTTGGCACCCTTGAGGCGGTTGGCAAAGCCGATTCCGGTGTCTGGCCCGGGGATATGAGCGGATTTTTCCGCTTTTCCAGTGTTTGAATAGTTTGTGCAGGTTCTAGGTTGTACACATCATGGAGCATTGGGCTTGTACCTTGTCGAGCCCAGAGACGGTGAATCGCCGGAAGCCTAACAGTTGGTCGGACTTTGTTTGTGAGTCGTTTGTTTTCAATACCACGGCATGGAAAGCCCTCCTCTCAAGGCCTTCTAATACCAGAAAACGTAAACCATGTGCCCGGTCTGATTTGTAAACCATGTGCCCGGATTGGACCCTTTCTCGCCCCTGGCCCAGGTGATCTCCATCTCCCGCAACTCCACGGGATCGACGAATTCGCGGATGAAGCGCGCTTGCGCCGGCATGTGTCTCATTCCGAGTCCAATCCTGTGCCGCGATTTACCGGTCTTTGAAACGCGGCTTACGCTTCTCAGCGAATGCCCGCACCCCTTCCTTGAAGTCCTCGCTCTCGAAGCACTCCCGAATCAGGCCGTTGACAATTTCCAACTGCCGATCCTCGGGGGGCAGCACGCTCTGCCGAATCGATTCCCTCACCGCGCGGATCGTCTTCGGCGCGTTCTGGGCGACTCGCATCGCGAGGGCCCTCGTCGCGCTCTCGAGTTCATCTGGCGCATGAACTTCCTGGACCAGGCCCATTTCCAGCGCCTTCTGCGCATCGACCTTCCCGGCCGTGATGAGCAAGTATCGCGCGTTCGCCGGACCAAGCTCCTGCACCGCGCGCTCGATTCCCTCGAATGAATAGCCCAAGCCGAGCCGTGCCGGCGTGATGGCGAACACGGCGTCCTCCGATGCCACCCGGAGGTCAATACTCAACGCCGCCGCACAGCCGCCGCCCATGCACACCCCATGTATCATCGCGATTGTCGGTTTCGTGCAATGCGCGAGTCCGTCAAGGACGTGGAAAAGCGACCCTCGATTCTCCTTGGGAGCCTGGTCTTCCGTTGTCCTATCATTATTCTTGAACTCTCCGATGTCCGCCCCCGCCGAAAAGGCCCGCTCCCCCGCGCCGCGCACAACGATCACGCGAATCTCCGGATCCGCCTCGAGTTCGGCCAAGCCCTCCGGAATCGCGCTCCACAACGCCGTGCTAAGCGCGTTCAATTTCTCAGGCCGGTTGAAAATCAACCACCCAATAGGCGGCTCCTTCTCAACCAGCAATACAGAATCACCCATAGGATCCACTCCTGGCTCTAAGAAAAGAATGCATATTAGCTTAGATTAGGCCGCGTTGTCTAAGCCCGCAGATGTCCTCGTCGCGCTTCCCGGAAAACCCAAGCTTCTTCTACACACCCAATCGTCACAGCGCCCCGAACTAGGCATCCTCCCAGACGCTCATCGAATGCGAAGCATTCCTACGGTTTTTCTTTGCTTACTTTCTTTTTTCCCAAAAAGGAAGTAAGGTTAGACCCTCGATAGCTTCCACACTCGAAGGAGCCACAAAATGGAATACACCTTACTTGGACGCACCGGCGTCACCGTATCGCGCATCTGCCTCGGATGCATGAGCTACGGCACCTCGAAATGGAGGCCGTGGGTGCTGGATGAAGCGGAGTCCATGCCCTTCTTTCGCCGCGCCATCGAAGCCGGCATAAACTTTTTCGACACGGCCGACATGTACTCGCTCGGCGTCAGCGAAGAGGTCACCGGCAAAGCACTCCGCGAATTCGCCAACCTCGAGGAGACGGTGATCGCCACAAAGGTCCGCTTCCCCCTGACCGACGGCCCGAACATGGGCGGCCTATCCCGCAAGCACATCGTCCAAGGCTGCGAAGCCAGCCTCAAACGCCTCGGCGTCGACACCATCGACCTCTATCAGATACACCGCCTCGATCGAAACACGCCCATCGAAGAAACGCTCGCCGCGCTCGACCTTCTCGTCCAACAGGGCAAGGTCCGCTACATCGGCGCGAGTTCCGCGCCCGCCTGGAAATTCGCCCAGGCGCTCGCGCTCTCCGATCGACATGGCTGGGCGCGCTTCGTCGCGATGCAAAACCATTACAACCTCATCTACCGCGAAGAAGAGCGCGAGATGAACCCGCTGTGCGAAGAAGAAGGCATCGCCCTCATCCCCTGGTCGCCGCTCGCTCGCGGATTGCTCACCGGCTCCCGCAAGGCCCTCGACGACAAAGAGGCCACGACCCGCGCCGGAAACGACGCCTTCGCCGGCGTCCTCTACAATGAGCCCACCGACTGGGATGTCGTCGAGGCCGTCAAGAAAGTGGCAGGCGATAGGGGCGTATCGGCCGCGCAAGTGTCCCTGGCCTGGCTCCTGTCCAAGCCCGCCATGACGGCACCTATCGTCGGCGCAACGAAGATCGAGCATCTCGAAGACGCTATAGCCTCTGTCGACCTCAAGCTCAGCGACGAAGAAATCCAGACCCTCGAAGCGCCGTACATCGCCCACGCCCTCAAAGGCATGTCTTAGTAATA
>JASJYE010000238.1 GCA_030123645.1 Candidatus Hydrogenedentota bacterium
CTCGCAATGACAAGAAAAAACAGTGTGTCTACATTGGATCGTTCCATTCCTCTACTTAATGTACTGTTGTCAAACAACTTACGCAGCAAATTGCCAATGGGCTGTAAGCGATGCGGGCTAATCTTGTGCGCGGCAGGAGGGACGGCGCCACGTGGAAGTGCGTCGAGAACGAGGTCGATACGCCGTGAGAGCAGTGTGAGCAAAGGGCCCTGGGGAGGGAAATCAGTGTCGGGGTGGGTTATACGGCGTGAGAATGCACGGGCAGAGCCGTGCGGCATGCGAGGCGCTCGCGCCACATTTCTCGGCGAAACTTGCGCAGACAGTCCGTGCAGTACGTGTAGCTGAAGCGCTCCTGCGGGAACGCCGCCCGCTCAATCCACCTGTCCTCGATCCGTACTTTATCGCAATCGCAACATTTTGTTGTCATCATGGGACCTCCTTGTCCGTTAGAATCTTGCACCGCTATTTATTTTCGGCATATTGACGCTAAGACTTTAGACCCCGCACACAATAATGGATAGCTATCCGCACATCGAGAACCCGCCCGAGAGCGAATCGGAATGGTTTGAGGCGCTGATCTCCCTCGCGCGATACTTGCGGACGCCCCAGGGCTGTCCATGGGACCGCGAACAGCGCGCGGCTGACTTCGCGCATTTCCTCACCGACGAAGCCGAGGAACTCGTCGAGGCCGTGGAATCTGGAGACAACGTGCATGCGCGGGAGGAGTTCGGCGACGCATTCTTTACTCTGCTCGCGACCGTCGCGGCCGCCGAGGAAGAGGGGCGGTTCCGGCTCGAGGACGCATTGCGGCTGATCCACGAAAAAATGATCCGGCGCCACGAACACGTTTTCGGCGATGCCACCGCCGAAACCGCCGAGGACGCCATTCGCGTATGGGACGAAGCGAAGCGCAAGGAAAGAGGCTCAGGGGCTTCCCACGCTTAGCGACGGTACTTCTTCGTGAGTCGTGTTGCGTTCAATGAACTCGAGCACGGCCGCGATAGCCTCCTCGCGATCATAGTCCCAAAAGAGATGGTGATCCGAGTTTTCCATCCAAACGAGGGTCTTGTCCTCTGAGGCCATTCGCTCCAAGGCACGTTCAGCGGCGCGCGGGGAGGCGGCAAAATCTTCGGGACTATGCAGCATCAAGACCGGACACGTGATCTGCTCGAGCACGTGCGGATCTCTAGCCAGCGTCGCGACGTGATCCGCAGCCTGTGTGGCCTCTGTCGGGACCCAACGATATGAGACGATGTCGTCTTTTGCCTCCCGGCGATTGACACGGATAAATACGTCCCCCTTGTATAACCATCGAACGGCCCACGCGGTCAGGGCCGTCCAGGTCTCAGGGCGAAGGACGTAATACCACTCGTGCGATACGCGAAAATACGGCGCAGCCAGAACGAGCCCGTCTGTTTCGCTCATAGATGCCGCGAGCGTGCTCAGCGCCCCGCCCATCGAGTGCCCCACGATGAAAACACGTTTATGCTGCCCCTGAAGCTCTCGCAACTCACCAAGCACCGCGCTCAACATCTGCGATCCCGGCGTCTCCCGCAACCCGAAAGGCGTGGTGCCATGCCTGGGGAGGCGAATCGCGCGCTCGTGGTAGCCCGCGTCCGCGAGCTTTTCAGGCAGCTCTCCGAAGTTCGTTGGCGCGCCGATAAACCCGTGCACCAGCAGCACCGACGCATCTGCGCCCTTCGGTCCCAGATCGATCGGTTCCGCACCGGCCAAGACCCCCGATACCGCGTCGCGCTCCTGCGCTTCGTCCCAACGATGCGCGAGCGATTCGGCCAGCGTGTTATAGCCCCACCCCGCCGCCGCCACCACCAGCGCGACCAGCACAAGCGATTGTGCCCGGCCGATGGGCCATCGCCTGACCGGCGCGCGGTACGCAGCCGGACGTTCCGGTGGTTGCACGGGCTCCCCTGGAAGGTCCTCGCCTTGCGCGCCAAGCATCGGCGGCTAGTCCCCGATGTCCAGCTTACGTGCCAATTTCTTCACGGCATTAATATCCATTTTGCCTGTCCCCAGAATAGGGATCTCATCGACCCTGTAAAACGCCTTGGGCTTGGGCACCCATAGGTTGGGCAGTCCCGTCTCATCCAGCTTCGCCAAAAGAAGGTCGAAATCTTCATCGGATAGCGTATGTACGACGACGAGGCGCTCGCCTTTGTTGACGTCAGGGACACCCGCCACCGCCAATACGCGCTCCGGTTCATCCAGCAGCTTCTGCAGCGCGTCCTCAATTTTCGTGTGCGATACCATCTCGCCCCCAATCTTGCTGAAGCGCGCCTGGCGGTCTGTGATTGTGATGAATCCGTCCTCGTCGATCGTCGAAATATCCCCGGTCTCATACCAGCCGTCCTTGAGCACCTCGGCGGTCTTCTCCGGTTTGCCGAGATAGCCCCTCATGATATTAGGGCCCTTCACCATGAGCAAACCCGCCTCGCCATTCTGAAGCGTCTCGCGCGTTTCGGGATTAATAATTCTTACGCTAATTCCGGGCAGCGGAAGGCCAATCGAGCCGCGTTTCGTCCCCTTTTGGAAGAAACCGGGCACCCTGACGTCGGGCAGGTTCAGAGAGACTAGGGGAGAGCATTCCGTCGTCCCGTATCCTTCCAAAGGCTCGATACCGAACTTTTCCTTAAACGCATCGCGGACCCTCGGGGCCAGCTTCTCCGCGCCGGCGATGACGTGGCGCAACGATTTGAGCTGATCCGGTGTGCAGCGGCGGATAAAGCCGTGGAGAAAAGTCGAAGTGCTGAAGAGAATCGAGCCTTTGTACTTTTTCATCAGGGCGCCGATCGCCCGCGCTTCCATCGGGTTCGGGTGGTATACGGCGTGAAAATGCGGCGTGATCAAGACCAGCCAGAGCGTCGCGGTGAAGCCGAAGGAATGAAAAAACGGCAACATACCGACGATACAATCGCCTTTTTTGTGGGGAAAGACCTGCAACGCAGACTCGATATTCTTCGCAATGTTGTAATGCGTCAACATGATGCCCTTCGGCTCACCCTCACTACCGCTCGAGAAGACGACCGTCGCAAGATCGTCCACCGAACGGCGCCGGGGCGCGCCCAACCGGCCTTCAAGCACCTTCACAGGACAGAATATCGCGAGTAGCAGGCCCGTGATGGTGTCCTTTTTCGTGACCGAGCCCAGAATATCCTCCATGAAGATCGCTTCGCCCGGGACGTCTACCGGCATCTGTTCGAGGAAGGCCTTCGCCGTAATGACATGGCGCATCTTGCACTGGTGCGCCGCCGTTGCGATGGCTTCGTTCGAGCCTGTGTAATTCAGATTGACCGGGACCTTCCCCATCAGTTGCAGGGCGATATTTACCAAGGTGCCACCTACCGATTGCGGTAGGAGGATCCCCACCATCTCCTCGTCTTGCGATATGAGCGCCTTGAGCTTCCGCCCCAAAATGACGGAGCTGGCCAACACTTTTAGATTGCAGAAGGAGCCGGAGCGCTCGTCTGCGATTCCCATTGCCAAGGGATGCCGCCGGGCCTTCTTCACAAACTGGCGATGGAGCAGCTCTACCTTGTCCGCATCAGCCGCATAGGCCTCCGTGCCCAACTCCTGAATTGCCCCGCGCAATTCATAGGCATTGCTGTCCGAGGGCATCGGCGCCCCATAAGCCACCGTCACCGTAAAGGGGATCCGGCTCGGCCACTTCCAAACGAACCTGCCATCGACAAAACGGAAGAGCGATCCCCAAACCTGGTCGATGTGCACCGGGACGATCGGGGCGTCAACCCCTTTCATGACCCGATCGAAGCCCTTCCGGAAGGGCAGCATCTGTCCCGTCCGCGTAATTTGCCCCTCCGCGAAAATGCAGACCAGATCGCCGCCCCTCAGCGCATCCGTCGCCCTGC
Organism: Candidatus Hydrogenedentota bacterium; assembly: GCA_030123645.1. GTDB lineage: Bacteria > Hydrogenedentota > Hydrogenedentia > Hydrogenedentales > JASJYE01. The sequence continues at coordinate 3,885 of JASJYE010000238.1, forward strand.
GCAACGACTGTACGACCTCGCGTGGCCCGCCCCCCGCCGAAACGGGGATCGCGCCCATCATCTTCGCGATCGGTTTGATCCACGGCACGTCGTACACGCCCTGATACATGATGAAGCGAATACGGCGATCGATGGACACGAGAATGACCAGCGCGTCCAGAAACGACGTGTGGTTCGCGACCAGAAGCGCCCCGCCCGATTCGGGGATATGTTCGCGCCCGACCACACGGACTCGATAGAACGTGTTCGTGAGCAGCCATAGCACCGAGCGCAATAGAAAAACTGGCTGGGCGATGCAGATGTAGAGTCCCACACCGAAGGATATGACCGCGCTGGCGAGAAAGATGGTATACGGACTGACTTCAAAGCTGCTCAGAACCCAATAGAGCGCACTGGCCAAAAAGATGCCAATCCAGGTCAGCATGTTCGCGGTGATTATCGCACGACCACGAAGGTGGGCCGGGCTCCGCCGCTGGATCATCGAAGCGACGGGAACATCGAAAAAGCCGGCCGAGAAGCCGAGGCCGAAGAGTAGGAAAATGCAGCCGGTTAAGCCGTACCAAGGGAATCCAAGCAGCAGCCCGAAAACGCTCATCCCCAGGGCGCCAATGGGAACCAGGCCAGGCTCGACCTTGCCCCGCGAAAGATATCCCGCCGCCACGGAGCCAATGCCGATGCCCATAAAGACCGCCACCATCATGTAACTTATCTGGGTCTGCGTCAGACCCATGGTGACGTAGCCGAAGGGTAC
>JASJYE010000239.1 GCA_030123645.1 Candidatus Hydrogenedentota bacterium
TAGGAACGGTCCTTATCCCCAATTTCCCGCGAAGCGGGTTCTGACTCGCAATGACAAGTGGGGGGGGGAGTTGAACGTGGCCTGGGGGGTCGGGTCGCTCGCGCTTCTAGAGATGCCGGCCTTCGCCGGGATGACATAATGGGAAGGTTCTCGGTGGATTCTGTGTCCTCTGTGGCTCTGTGTTGAGTAGGTGTTTGAGAGGGACGAGGTTGTCCGTGGACGCGCGGGAGCGCGTCCCTCCCTACCAAATCCGGTGAGCGAAGCCGCATGTTAGAACATCTCGTAGGGATCGGCGTCTGGCTTTAGATTCCGCATGGGCTGAAGCCCATCCTACACCTAAATTCAGGATGGACTATCCACTAGAACATGCCGTAGGGGTCGGGGTCGGGTTTTAGTTGGATTTTGTGTTTGGATTGGGGGGTGTAGGCGGTGCGGACGGCGCGGGTGAGGGCGTTGAGGCGTTTGGCGGAGTTGGAGAAGGCGCCTAGGTTCCAGCGGTATTTGTTTTTGACGCGGTGGATGGTGGCGGGGGCGGGGCCGAGGAGCTCGATGCCGTGGAAGCCGAGGGCTTCGATTTGTTCGCGGGCTGTGCGGTGGAGGAGCATGGCGGCGCGTTCGGCTTCGAGGAGGTCGGTGCATTCGATGGCGAAGTTGACCATGCGGCGGAAGGGGGGGTAGCCGGCTTTTTGGCGTTGCTCGATCTCTTGGGCGTAGAAACCTTTGTAGTCGTGGTTCTTCGCGGCCTGGACGGCGTAGTGGTTGGGGCGGTAGGTCTGGATGAGGACTTGGCCGGGTTTGTCGCCGCGGCCGGCGCGGCCGGCGACTTGGGTGAGGAGTTGGAAGACGTTCTCGGCGGCGCGGAAGTCGGGCAGGCCGAGGCCGGTATCGGCGTTGATCACGCCTACGAGGGTGACGCTGGGGTAATCGTGGCCTTTGGCGACCATTTGGGTGCCGATGAGGATGTCGATTTCGCGATTTCCGAAGCGCCGCAAGATTTTCGCGTGTCCGCCTTTGGTCGCGGTCGAGTCGCGGTCCATGCGCTCGACGCGGGCGTCGGGGAAGGCCCTCAGGAGGAAATCTTCGGTTTTTTGGGTGCCTGCGCCGAGGTAGACGAGGGGGTTGAAGTGGCATTGGTCACAGACGAGGGGGATGTCGCGGCGGGCGTTGCAGTAATGACAGGAGAGCATCCGGCCTCTTGCGTGGTAGGTCATCGTAACGTTGCAATGGTCGCATTCGGCGCACCAGCCGCACTGTGGACAAAGCACAAAGGGGGAATGGCCTCGCCGATTCAGCAAGAGGATGACCTGTTCGCGGTTTTCGACGCGTTGCTGGATGGCGGATTCCAGTTTGCGTGAGAGAATGATTTCGCCGCTGACTTCGCGGGCTTCTTCGCGCATGTCGATGAGCTGGACTTCGGGCAGGGCGGCCTTGGTCGCGCGCTGGTCGAGTTCGAGACGGGTCGATTTTCCGGTCTCGGAATTGTAGTGCGACTCGATGGAGGGGGTCGCGGAACCGAGGACGCACACGGCTTTGTTTATGTTGGCGCGCATGATCGCGACGTCGCGGGCGTGATACCGGGGCACGTCGCCTTGTTTGTAGGAGGAGTCGTGTTCCTCGTCGACCACAACGATGCCAAGATTGGGCAGGGGCGCGAAGATGGCGGAGCGCGCGCCGACGACGATGCGCACTTCGCCGCGCTGGGCCCGGCGCCATTCGTCGTAGCGCTCGCCTGGGCTGAGCGCGCTGTGGAGAACGGCGATTTGGGTTTCAAAACGGGCCAGGAAGCGGCCGACGGTCTGCGGCGTGAGGGAGATTTCGGGCACTAGGACGATGGCGTCTTTGCCTAGCTCGAGGGTCCGTTCGATGACCTGGAGATAGACCTCGGTCTTGCCGGAGCCTGTAATGCCTCGGAGCAAGAAGGTCTGGAAGGCCCCCGCTTCGATCGCTTCATTGATCGCGTCGAAGGCGCGCTTCTGCTCTTCATTAAGCAGGTGCTTTTCACGCGCGCGCTCGTCGATGTTGAAGAGTGGAACACGGTAGACCTCGCGTTTCTCACGGCGGATCAGTTCCTTTTCCTCGAGGGCGCGAACGGCGGCGGTGGTGGCGCCGTGTTTTTGGCAAAGCTCCCTAATGGGCCGCTCGGGCTCGTTGCGCAGCAGGTCGAGATAAATCGCGGCCTGCTTCGGGGCGCGCCGCTGAAGCGCGATCTGCGCCTCGATCGGCAGGATCGCGGCTTCATTCAGAAGGGCCCAGGTCTCCATGCGCGCGCTGACGGCCGCGGGCACGGCGATGCGCTCGGCCAGGAGGATTCCGCGCCGTTCGAGAGATTGTAGGTCTCTGGCCACGGCGCCCTGCCCGATTTCTTTCGCGATCCGATTTTCCTCGAGCGGGCCGAAACGATGCAGGGCGGCCACGATTTTCCTCTGGCGCTCGCTGAACCGTCCGGAGCTAAGCCGATCGTGCAGAAGCGTGTAGCGCTTGTTCGTACGCTGATGTATGCCGGCGGGTACGGCGCATTGGAGCGCTTCACCCAAGGAACAGCAGTAGTAGTCGGCGACCCAAGTGCAAAGCTCGATCATCTCGCCCGATACAACAGGCTCGGGATCGGGCAGTTCGAGCAACTCGCGGACGTTTTTGACCTCCGTGGCCCCGTCAAGGCCGACAATGTACCCCGTATCCATGCGCTTCTTGAATGGCACAACGGCGCGCATACCGACGGCGGCGCGGTCATGAAGATCGGGAGGAACCGAATAGGTGAATGGGTGATCGACAGGGACCGGCAGCGCCACGTGCGCAAAGAGAGTGGCCGGCATGGTTTATTCTCGAAGTTCAACGTCCCAATAGGCGGCGTCGAGGAAGCGTTGCCAACTGGTTATTCTACTCGTGGGCATACGCGCTCCAAGCGTCGGAAGCCAATGCGGCTTGACTGGCCTTCGGATGAGTGGCATCCCCGACTCTTTGGGCGTGCGATTGCCTTTCCTCACGTTGCACTTTACGCAGGCCAACACGAGATTCCCCCAGCTGTCGTAGCCCCCCTTGGACCGCGGGACGACATGGTCGATGGTCAGATCGGATTTTGCGAACTTAGCGCCGCAGTATTGGCAGGTGTTTTTGTCACGCTCGAAAATGTTTCGTCTCGAGAATCGGACTTCCTTGTGAAAGAAGCCGTTGAAGCCGTTGAGCAAAATGACTTCGGGGATGCGGACCCTGAGCGAGGGCGTGTGCAGAAAACGGCCTTCGGACCTGAGTTTGGACAGCTCGCACCAGTCATCGAAATCGTAGAGCGAGTAATCGTCAGGATGCACGGCACGGGCCAGGTCCTGGTAGAGCAGGGCGATCGCGCGGCGGACCGGCGCGACGTTCACCGCGACCCAGGATTTGTTGAGTACAAGTACCTGTCCGTCTACCATGGTTTTATGCCCGGCCCGTCGGTTGACTTATTCTCCAGAACGCATGCGCATCATGCCCGAGGCCGCTGCGGTCTATGCATGCGCATGTGCCCGCATTGCTAAGCACGCAAGTATAGGTGGCGCGTGCACATGATGCAACAGGATTCGAGAAGGCCCTGCACGTAGCCCGCCATACGAATCTTTCCGAAACATCATCAACGGCGCTTGTGGGGAGCCGCCGCAGTGCGGGTGGAGTCTGGCCCGGATAGCGGGGCACTGGCGCGCTGGAGCCAGTTCAAGGGTAGTCCATGTGCCATTTGTGCAACTTTATGCTTATTTTGGGGTTTATTGAAGGGTTTACACGTGCAGGCAGAGCATATCATCCTTCATTTGCTATGATGGTTCCCGTCCCGGCCAATGGGCACGAAGCCCGGCTGAGACGCTTCACTGAAGTTATGGGAGGAAGATACATGAGCAACGATTGCAGGACCTTATCGATGGATCGCCGCGATTTTATGAGGGTAACCGCGGCCGCAACGGTGGCCGGTACGGCCATGATGGCCGGCTCGAACAGGGCCGGGCCGAATCGCGCACTGGCAGCGGACGGTCTCGACCACCGCAATGAGCTCCCGGACCGTATGAAATACCGCAAGTTGGGTAGGACGAATTTCATGGGCAGCACCCTCACCTTCGGCTGTGGCGCGGCCCTTGTGGGTGGGAAGGCGACCCGGCTGCTCGAGCGCGCCTTCGAGCAGGGCGTCAACCACTTCGACGTCGGGTCGGATGTCTACTACAAGGGTTCCGAGAAGGAGCTTGCGCCCTTCCTCAAGAAACATCGCGACGAGGTATGGGTCACATCGAAGGCCTTCGCACGCAGTGGGATGGGCCTCGACCCGAAGCTCAAATACAACACAGAACTGGCGAAGGCCGATGCCGCCTATTGGACGCGGCTTCTCGATGCCAGTCTCGCGGACCAGCAGCAGGATTACATCGACGCCTACTACTTAATGGCCGTCGGCGATCCTCAGGCCGTAAAGAGTGACGAGCTGTATAGCGCCTTTCTCAAGGCGAAAGAAGCCGGCAAGGTCGGCCACTTCGGCATCAGCACGCACAAGCGCGCCGCGGAATGTCTGGAGGCCGCCATTGAATGCGGATGGCACAGCCTCGCCATGATCGCCATTACGCCGGGCGGCTGGTACGACTGGGACTCGAAGAGCCTGCTCGAAGGCAC
>JASJYE010000240.1 GCA_030123645.1 Candidatus Hydrogenedentota bacterium
TGCCGACGTAGGCGCGGATGTAGTAGCCGATGCCGCCTGCGCCGACGAGGCCGAGGACTGTGGCGTCGCGGAAATTCAATTCGAAACGGTATACGGTAAAGGAGACGACCTGGGGGACGGATTGCGAAAAGAGTCCGTAGCGAAGGGTTTGAAGCGAACCGGCGCCGGTGCCGCGTATCGCGTCGATGATGCCCTGGTCGGCCGACTCGAATTCTTCGGCGTAAAATTTCCCGAGCATGCCGATGGAGTGGAAGGCGATTGCGAGTGCGCCGGGGAAGGGCCCTAAGCCCACGGCTGCGACGAATATCACCGCGACGACGATCAGGGGAATGGATCGGATCGCGCCCAGTAACGTTTTGAGCGGCGCGGCGATCCAGAGGGGTGAGACGTTCGTCGCGGCGAGGAATCCGATGGGCAGCGAGATCAGGACGGCAATTGTGGTGCCCGCCAGCGCGATCATGAGGGTCTCGATGGTGGAACGCAGCACGAGGCCCGTCACGCTCCAATCGGGGGGGGTAAGGCGGCTGAAGAACTCGGCGAAGCGCGGGCCGGAGCTCGCGAGCACTTCGAGATCGAACTCGGACCACCAGAAGGCCAGGCCGGCGAGTACGGCGAAGGCGGCCCAGAAAGCCAATGAGAGGTAGAGTCGATTACGCGAGCGTCGTTGCAGGTTTGTCATACGAAACTTCCTGGCCGCCCCGCCGCTCGATCTCCTGCTCAGGCCCGACGTAAATCAACTCCTCGCTTTCCGTGGAGAGTCCATCGGGATTGCCGTCGAACACGACGTGGCCCTGATAGAGGCCGATGACCCGCGACGCGAAGCGCTTGGCCAATCGCGGTTGATGCAGGTTCACCATCAACGTAATGCCGTGCCGGCGCGTCACGTTGACCAGCAGCTCCAGCGAGTCTTCCGCGAGTTCGGGGTCGAGATTCGAGACCGGCTCGTCTGCGAGGATGAGGTCGGCGTCCTGCATCAGCGCGCGCGCGATGGCCACGCGTTGCCGCTGGCCGCCGCTGAGCGTTTCGATGCGCCGTTCGGCGAAGTCGCCCATCTCGACTTCTTGCAGGATAGCCTCTGCCTTCTCCCATTCCACGGAAGAAAAAATTCCGATGACGCTTTGCCAAGTGCGTACGCGTCCGAGTGCGCCGCAGAGGACGTTTCGGATGACGTTCATGCGCGGGACGAGATGGAACTCCTGGTCGATCATGGCGACGCGGTGTTGGAAGGCCTTGCGCCGGGCATGCCGCACGAATGATGAGGGTTCATGGCCCAACACGAGGACCGATCCTTCGCTCGGGCGCACGCGCCCCTTGATGAGCCGCGACAGGGTGGTTTTGCCGGAGCCGCTGCGCCCGAGGACAAAGACGCGTTCCCCTGCGCCGATTTCCAGGTGCTCGATGTACAGCGCCAGTGTTTCCTTGAAACGAACAGAGGTGTTTTCGATGGAGACGACTGGCGTGGGTGCGCCGGCAGTATTAGTCGATGAAGCCATGGGCTCTCGCAATTTCTTCGACTTGCCGGTAGTCTTCGTGGCTGACTTCCACGTAACCGTCGACGCCGTAGAGCATTTTCAGGAGGTCCTTATGGGGCCCTTCATTGAGCGCCAGAAATACGTCCTTCAGTTTGGACACGCTCTCGTCCGACAGTCCCCGGCGGACCACGATGCAGTGCGACGGGAGGCGTTTGGATTCGCCGATGAACTTCACCTCATCGCGCTCTTCGGCACGCAACAGGTTGTACGCGAATTGGCCAATGCCCGCCGAATCGACGAAGCCATTGTAGACGGCGCGAATCGCCTGTTCATCTCCGCCCGCGAAATATATGCGCCTGAAATACTCCTCCGGCTCGCCGCGCAGCAAACCCTCACTCTTGAAGAGGTCCAGGGGGTAGAGGTAGCCGGAAGAGGAAATCGGATCGGTAAATGCAATCGTTTTTCCCTTAAGGTCGGCGAGAGTTTTCAGGCCGCTGTCCTTGCGCACGAAGATGCGCGAAGTGTAGAAGGCATTGCCCTTGTAGACCTCGCCTAAGATCGGTTGTGCGCCCGCGTGCTTGTGTGCCAGCACATACTGGAGCGGCCCCATGAAGCCCATGTCGGCCGAGCCGTTCCGCAACGCTTCGATCACGCCCGCGTAGTCCGTAGCCACGAAGTGCTTCACGGGTATGCCGAGCGCTTCCTTTAGATACGCCACGACCGGACGCACATCGTCCATGATTTGCTCAGGGTTCTGATAGGCGATAAACACGATTCGCAACTCTTCGAGCGGCTGCTCCCCGGCGTATGCGCCGGGAGCGATCGCAAGCGTGCAGAGTGCCGCGATGAGCAGCGATTGAGTAACTCGCATGGTCCTTAACCCTTCTAGTTTATGATGCCCGCGTACTCGTCGGACAGGGCGCGGTAATCACTGACGAGCGCGGCGACGGTTTTAGGATCTTGGGCGACCTGGGCCTCGTACGCGCGCTTCATAATGTCTTCCAATTCATTGAGCACGGGCATGTATCTCATGTCTTGTATGTCCCACTTGTGCGCGCGGATTTCATCCTCGACCGTCTTGAAAAGCGTTGCGGCCAGGTCCGTGTCACCTATTTCCTGGATGTATTCATAGGACGAGAGGAAGAACATGAATTCCTCGAGTTCCGCTTCGAGCGTGAACAAGGTGTCCTCGTAAGACTCTTCTCCAGCACCGACCGCCTCGACATAGGCCGTGAGATCCGCGCGTTCCGCGTCGCTGAAGCCCAATTCGTAGCGATCGTTGAACCAGTCCACGACGGATCCAAGCGTGGGTAGTTGGCCGTTATGAAAATAAGGCGCTGTGTAGAGACTGCTGAGGAGTGTCGGCGTGTCCATCGCGCCGTCCGTCGAATACGCGCTGGCCCCTTCGACGCTCCCGATGTCGTGCTGCCTGGCATCGGTGAAATGGCTGGAGGGAACATGACAAGAGGCGCAACTCATGTCGTTCATCTGCGGGAAGGTCTTGTTAAAGAGCAGCTCCCCCCGGCGGCTGGCGTCCGAGGCCAGGCGCGACAGTTTCCCGTTGGGCTCCAAATTCGGGTTCGGAAGGAAATCGAATTCGTTTATGTAGGCGATCAAGGCGTCGAGAACGACCGGAGCCGGTTCGCGGCCCATAAATTCGTTCACAATCACGTTACGCGTAAACTCGCGCAGCGATGCGAAGCGGCCGTTGCGGCCATAGGGCGCAGTCGATTTGATGCCGCGCAGGTCGGGCGTGTCGAGCGGGTCAAACAGCCCGTTATTGGCATGCGGAGCGAAGTAGGTGCTATTGACATCCATCCCACCCGGCCTGCTCGATAATCCCGGGACAAACAGATTCGGATTGATCGTCCCCTTGTTGTGGCAGGTGTTGCAGCTCATTTGTAGCGACCGCGCGGGTTCGCCGAAGATAAGCGGGCTGTCGAAGAGCATGTCCCCGAGGGCGATAAGCACCGTTTCGCTTTCGTCGACCCCTCGCTCGGAAAAATTGAGTAACTGCCGCGGCCGCGGCAACTGTTTGTTGATATTGCTTCCGGGCGGCAACTTCGGCGGGACGGACGCCATGGCGTCAAATGTGGGGCTGTGAACCGGCAGTGCAATGAGCCTGCTTCCATCCTGTGCACTGAAGGAGCTGCCGAAATTGGCGCGCAAGTACTCCTGGATCGTCTGCGCAGCGCTGAAGAAAATCTCTGTATCCGCTAGTTTCATTCCGGCGCCCAATAGGCCGGGATAGCCCAGTGCGCTTGAAGCTTCCAGCCAAGCGGCACCAATACGGCGAAAGCCCTCGGGATCCGTGGCTCTCACTTCGTGGGTAAAGGCCTCCCAGATCTGGCGCGCCGCTTCGAAGCTGGTACCGGCCGTTTCATAATCCGCGAGGCGATCCTCCGCCAAGGCCAGGTGCAGTTCGATCAGGTGCGCGACGGCCTGGGTAGAAAGTTCGAAGACACCGCGCGCCGTCTCCTTGCGCAGCGCCGGCGTGGGGACGCTGATGCTCGCCTCAAGCTCAATGGCCTCAAACAGCCTGCGGATCGCCTGCCGGTAATGGTCGCCTTCAGCATCCGCGAGGCCATCGTACTCCGCCGCGATCCGGGCGCATTCAATTTCTACAAGATCCCAGAGCACGGGATTTAGGTTGACGAAGAACGCAATCTTTCGATGCGCCTCCGCAACGGGATGGTACGCTTCGGGAGGCACGATGTGCGCCGAGGCGGCTTGAAAGAGCCCCGTGACGGAAAGCGCCACAAGGCACAAAGACAAGAGAAAAGATTTCCTCTTTTTCATTTCAGTACATCCTTCGATTGGGTGAAGCACCTCGATCGCCCGGGTCCCTTAGATGAAACTAGCGTATCTAAAGTTAACTGTAGTTAATATTATAAATCCGAGCTAATGGAAAAGTCAAGTAAGGAAATAAGCTTTAGCTAAACGCTGTATCTATATGCTATCATTTAAGATAGGCCAATAGAACCTATGAATGGAGGTCTAAGAGGCTATCGAGGTAGCCCTAATCTTAACCGAGATTTCCCATCTTGGACCTGCCCGCGACCATCACACCGTCTTAGTCGGGTCGCCGCCTAACCCGAATAGCTCACCGGAATGAATCACCCCACCGTGTCATTGCGAGCGAA
>JASJYE010000241.1 GCA_030123645.1 Candidatus Hydrogenedentota bacterium
CTCTTTCAAAAGTAGATGCAAGCGTAGCGAGGCACGAGCGGAGACGTGTCTGTCCTTTTTTTGCGCTACACGTTAAGCAAAGCGCGTTCAGTGAGGCTCAGTGAATCCCCATTCCGCGCGCGTGGCGCCTATCCCCTTGGATGAAACTCATGGTGGGCCTTGCTGAGGCGATCGGTGGAGACGTGGGTGTAGATTTGCGTCGTGGAGATGTCGGCGTGGCCGAGCATTTCCTGGACCGCGCGCAGGTCGGCCCCGTTATCGAGCAGATGCGTCGCGAAGGAATGGCGCAGCATGTGGGGCGTAACCGTCTGGCGGACATTGGCGGCGCGGGCGGCGTTTTTCACGACCTGCCAGACGCTCGTGCGGTTCATGGCATTGCCGCGCGTCGACAAAAATAGCGTAGCGCGCTTAGCTTTCCAGCGTGGCCGGAGGTCGAGCCAGGCCTGGACACCTTTGGCGGCCCGCGCGCCAAGAGGGACAATCCGCACCTTAGCGCCTTTGCCGCGCACGCGCAAAGACGACTCCTCCAGGGAGACGTCGCGCAGCGGGAGCTGGGCGAGTTCGGAGATCCGCAGTCCGCAGGAGTAGAAAAGTTCAAGGATGGCGGCGTCGCGGAGGCCTCGTTCGTCACTGAGGTCGGGCGAAGCGATCATGCGCTCGACCTCGTCGTGGGAAAGCACGCGTGGAAGCGACTTCGTGACGCGGGGCGCGTCGAAGTCTTCGGTGGGGCTGTGATCCATGAGCCTTTCGCCGACCAGGAAAAGGTGGAAACGGCGAATGGCGCTGAGGTGCCGCGCAACCGAACGGGGAGACAGCCGCTCCTTCCGCAAGGCGATGAGATGGTCGAGCACATCCTCACGCAGGATATCGTTTGGCTTTCGGACGCCGCTCTCGTCCAGCCGGGCGACGTAGCGCGATAGATCCGAGGCGTAGGCAGCGAGGGTCTTCTCCGCCAGGCCCGATTCGAATACGCTGGCTTCGAGATAACGATCCACGAGCTTGGCCAGTTGGGTCTGCTTTTCTTTCGAGTCAGATCCCATGCCGCGCCTACGCCCCCTTCGCTGCGCGCTACAAAAAAGACGCCCCGGCCTTGACGAGGCCGGACGTTCCGGTGCGGAGACCGGGGCGCCGTCATATTCTCTCGAAAGTATCCGCCCTCAATCGCTGATCGAGTACACGAAAACGACGCGGCGATTGAGCCGGCGATTCTCGTCCGACGTGTTGGGCACGGCGGGCCGGCTCTCCCCGAAGCTCGCCGTATTGACCCTGTCCGCGTCAATGCCGTTCTCGATCAATACGGCTTGCACCGCGTCCGCGCGGCGTTGTCCCAGCTTCACGTTATACTCGGGATCGCCCGAAGCGTTGATGTCGCAGGTGTGCCCCTCGATCGTGACCGTATCCCCGGGATTGTCCTCCAGTATGCCGGCGACCTTCGCAATTTCCACCCGGCCCCCGTCCTTCACGTTGGACTTGTCGAAGTCGAACAACACGTTATTCGAGACGGGCACGATACGCTTGGGTGTCGGCGCCGGCGCCGCCGGCGGTTCAGGCGGAGGCGGTGGTGGCGGAGGCGGCGCCGCCGGCGTGAACATGCCATAGACCACGCCGCGGTTACCCCAAAGTTCGCCATCGTCCACGTTCGACTCAGGTGCCGCGGGCCACCACCAGTAGCCGGGGCTCCCCGAGGCCTTGACCGGATCCGGGCCCGCGCCGCTCTGCGCCCACCAATCCAGATCGTCCCACGACCGGACTTGCGCCGTGGCTGCGCCGCCCGCCAGCAGCACAAGTGTCAATACGAGGGACCCAACAAGAAGGTTTCTCATGTGCATTCTCCCCATCATCAGTTGCAGCAACGCCGCCTGCAAATACAGAATCCCAGACCCCGGACTATGCACACTTCACGACGAAAGTGACATGCAGGCTTCGCCACCAAGGATTCCGGTGCAACTTCACCCCGAATCAATTGCCTTCGTAATCGTCCGATTGCCCCGTTGGCTGAGGAGAGTCTAGCATAGTGCACACAAGCGGACAAGACCCCCTAAGAAGCGTTTCCGGCGTCCTCTTCTTGCGTGCTTAATACCTGTGCCCCCAAAAAAGGGCTCAAAAAACTTGCCGTGCGCGGGCCCCGGGGCGCGCAGACATGAAAATGCCCCTGGAAAGCCGGACTTCCCAGGGGCCTGTCAACAATCATCCTCGATTCGCGATCAGACGGCCGCGGCGAGCTTTCCTCTCAACGTGCCAAAGGCGTCGTCGATATGTCTGTTCTCCGATCTATCGATCACCTTGCGCAACTTCGGGATCGCGCCCCCAATCTTCTTACCCCGGCGCATGGTGCCGAATAGGTGGCGGCTCACCGTCGACTGCGTCAGATCGAGAATGGTCGCGATATCCTCCTGTGTCTTACCGTGGAGGTAGTAGAGCTGGACGACCTCCTGCTGCCTCCTCGTGAGATTCGCGCCCATGAGTCCGCGCACGACCGGACTCACCTCCTCAAAGAACTCCTGGAAGGCATAGCGCCGCGACCGGTCTTCCTGCGTCTCATACCAGAGCGCGCGATTGGAAGGGAGATTCTCCAAATATTCGCTCCCTATCGGGATCTCCCAGAAGTCTGCATTGTAATCTGCCATAGCTACCACCTCCTCTCTGTTCGTATTGTCTGCCCTGCCGGCTAAAGTCCGAAGCCATAATTCGCCTGCCCGCGCGCGACGGCACGGAGCGGCCCGCATGCATCGTCTTCGAGGCCGATACATCTTTCGCCGCCGAGTTCGCCCACATGCCATGGCGATGGCGTGCGCACTTACAAAATTCCGTTAAACGCTTCGTGATCGTTTCCATTTGAGCCGCTCCTTTCTGGTTAAGGCATTTCGTTTTCGCGGGCCCCATGCCCGCGGCCTGGAACAGAAAACGCCGCAGGTGGTTTCGGCTGACTCCACCTGCGGCGTTTGTTGTTGACGGTTATGTGGGTCTTAGTTTACCCGGTCAATAACTCCTCCTCAGGGGAATCAGCGCGCCACGCTCGATGCACGTAAGCGCTTACCGTGTCCGCCGGGCGCGTTGTAATCGCCTTGGCATTGACGAGCGAGCAGCAGGCACACGCCGCCTGATCAAGCCTAAGTCGCATAAATCGCGAATTATCGATCATGTCTCGCTCCATCATGAGCCCTTCGGGCCGCCTTCGAGGCTGATTGCTGTCAAGGAGCTAAAACCACTGACTCCACCCATACGCTAAAAAAGTTTAGCAGATCCGGGCTTGCCGGGCAAGCCGGATAGATCTTCTAGCTTTATGCTCCATCTAGTCTATGCATACTTTTCAGAGCCGGAGCCGCGAAAAATTTCTTAGGCCATGTTTACGTGCCTATTCGGCAAGGGGCCGGTGCAAATTCGTACAAATTTGTACGCCTCCCGCGTCTTTCGGAGTAGATGTACAAAACTGTGCGCAACTCACGGTACTTGGGCCTTCTCTAAATCACTAAAGGCAAACAACTTATGTGTTATTTCCACAAATGGCACACACATTGCTCACAACTGCTGACCACAGAAGGAGACTTAGGAGTTTACAAGCATGGCAGTTCAGGTTTTCCCCGAAGCCGGAAAATTCACTCTTGGCGAAGAATTCCAAGACGCCAGTAAATCGTCCGGCGTATTAGCTCATGTTCTCGTCGTGGACGACGAGAACGGCCCCCGTCAGGCCCTCAGAATGCTTCTCAAAGAGGATTATATCGTCCATCTTGCGCCCAATGTTGCGCAAGCGCTCGATGTGCTCAAGGAGGAGCCCATTGGCCTCGTGATCACCGATCTTCGCATGCCCGAACAGAGCGGCGTCGATCTTTTGCGAGAGACCAAGCGCATCGACTTCGACATCCAGGTGATTATCTTCACGGGATACGGCCAGTTGGAGACGGCGATGAAGGCCGTCGAATACGGGGCTTTCGCGTACATAGAGAAACCTTTCGATAACGACTTTATGCTCGATATGGTGGAGTCGGCGATTCGTAAACATCGGCACGAACGTGAACGCCGCGCCTTCGAACAATTGGCGCTCGAGGCGAGCCGCTTCGAGACTCTCGGACGGCTCGTATCGGGGATGATGCATGACTTGGGCACACCGCTGACAGTCTTGAGCAGCCATATCGAGCTGCTGATAATGAATCCGGACCGTGATGACCTGCTCAGACGGCTCGACACGATGAAGGGCCAAGTCCAATATTGTGCTGAGATGGCGAAGTCAACGATGAGCTATTTGCGTCACGATGCGAACCCTTCGAGGACCGTCGACTTAAAAGAGGTGTTGACGATGTGCCTGAAGTTCGCCGCGCCATTGTTTCGCGAGCAAAGAGTGGACCTTGAAGAGGAGCTTGACGAGACGCTTGCGCCCATGAATTGCGACGTCGTGCTGATGCGCCAGGCCATCATGAATATCATCACAAACGCCTGCCAGGCCATGGCCACGCAAGAAAACGACCGAAATCTGTATATCACGACCTGGGCGGAGGACGACACGGTGTGTCTGTCGATCGAGGACTCCGGACCAGGGATTCCTGAAGAGCTGCGCGAAAGTGTGTTTGAAACATTTTTCAGCACGAAGGGCCAATCCGGTACAGGGCTTGGC
>JASJYE010000242.1 GCA_030123645.1 Candidatus Hydrogenedentota bacterium
AATGGGGGACGTTTCGGGATGAAGAGATCCTTCGGCTTCGCTCAGGATGACATTGAGGGGGGGGGATTTGTGAGGAATGGGGGCTTGGACACGCGGGCAACTGCGCTGGCTTCTGGAGGTGGGGCAAGCCCCACCCTACGGGCTTTGTTTCTCCTATTTGCGTCGCAGGTTTGCCTTCGGAGTGCGACGTGTCGTGTCTACTTATAGGGGCTGTCGCGCGGGACGGGTTCGGGGCCGGGTGTCCGGCGGGCGAGACGCCCACCCCACTGGTTTCTTGCAAGCACGGATTGATTGAGATGCACACGGATGGAGAGGGTGCTAAGGAATTTAGACAGGATGAACGGGATTTAGAAGATCTGTAGGGTGGGTCTTGACCCACCGATTCGCGGGGCGATCGCCGCTTCTAGAGATTCCCGCCTGCGCGGGAATGACAAGCCCCAACCCCGTCATCCTGAGCGAAGCCGAAGGATCTCTTCAATGGGGGACGTTTCGGGATGAAGAGATCCTTCGGCTTCGCTCAGGATGACATTGTGGGGGCTTTGGGTTGAAGAGATTGCCGCGTCGGTACTGCCGTACTGTATGTTGTGCTCCTCGCAATGACAAGGGGGTGTGCGGGGAGGGCCGACTTCCACGTCGGCGGGGTTCCGGGTGACGTGGCCAAGGTGGAACTTGCCCCTCCCCTGCCCACTGTGGCGAATAGAGCTCCTGTAGATGCGTGGGACGATCGGCGCTTCTAGAGAATCCCGCCTTCGCGGGAATGTCATGGAGGAGTGCCTTGACAAGATTAACAGGATTAACAAGATTTATGGGATGAGACGCGGGCCGGGGTCGATTTGGCGAAGGTATCGTTGGCATAAGGTCAGCTTCTGGGAAACACTTTCGGGCCGAAAACGCGCCGCATCAACTCTGTCGTTCGCGCCACGGGGTTTTCGCGAATATTCTTTTCTTCTTCTGCGACAAGAAAGAACAGGCCGTCGACCGCCCTCGTGCTCGTGTAGCTTGTCAGGTCGAACTCGACCTTCTCGACCAAGGGGATGCGATTGTAGCGGGCGAGCAGGTCGTTAAAGAGCCGCGTGCAGCCGACGCGTTCGAGCGAGGCTTCGACCTTCGGCGAAAATGCCGTGCGCAGCTCGACGCCTGTCTCTTTCCGGAGGTATTCGGTCGCGGCGTCGTCCTCGCCCTGGAGAATGGCCCACGCGTCCGAGATCGTCAGCGACCGGAGCGCTTCGAGAAAAATCGGCTGCGCCGTTTTCGCGGCGTCTTCGGCTGCGTGGTTCAGCGCCGCCTCGAAGTCGTTCACCATGCGTCCCAGACCAAGGTTGCGCAGCGTGGCTGCGACGCTTTGCACGGACGGCGGCACGGGTATATGCAAGTCAGGATGATTCAGATAGCCGTTGGTGCGCGAGGCCCGCTCTGTGCTTCGGCGAATTCCGCTCCGAAGGGCCTGGTGCAAGCCGTTTGCCACGTCCTTCTCGGTCAAGGGGGCACGGCCCAGCCCTTCACGCAAACTCTCCGATTCCAGGAGATTGCTGAGCTCCGCTCGGAAGCTCCCTGCTCCACCGCCGCACGAGCATCCGAACAAGCAGAATATGCCCAACAACATTGCGACCGTAGTGGCTCTTCGCATGAATGCCTCCCCTGGCATGAATTGCCCTTCCCAGGCGCGCGCCATCAATGTCCCGCCGGCACCATTGTCGCCTGGATAGCGGCTGAAGTGCAACGTGTCGTGTCTATTATATGGAGGCTGACGCGGGAAGGGACTCGGGCGGGCCGCCCGCCCTCATGCCTCGGCCGATTGCTATGAATCTTCGGCGGGGCCGGTTTCCCCTTCCTTGGTTTTGGCGCGGCGGCGGCGGCGGGCTTTTTGTTTGCGGATTTTTTCGCGTTTGAGCTCTTGGGGGCTGGTGCGGGATTCGTCGGCGGCTTCGAGGAGCTCGCACATGCGGCGGCGGGCGTAGAAGCGGTTGAGGGCCTGCGAGCGGGCCTTTTGCATTTTGACTTCGAGGCCGGTGGTCGTGTGCTTGAGGTAGACGCAGGTGGCGCTGCGGTTGACGTGTTGGCCGCCGGGCCCGCTGGAACGGATGAAGCGCTCTTGGAGATCTTCCTCGGCCAGATCGCAGGCGGCCATGCGCTGGAGTAGCTCGTCTTCTTTTCTTGCTGTCACGCCGAATTTGGTCATGGGCGCCTAGGTCGCTAAGGGATAGGTGCAGTTAGAACGGCGGGCAAGATCGCCGCCCCACCATGATCTTATGAAAAGGATGCTGAATTCAAAGGCGGCGGCGGCGGATGGCCCGGCCGCCCGGTATAGAGGGGGGGATGTCGTGGTGGTGTGTCGATTCTTAAATGCCAAAACTCCGAAAGAACTCTCGATAGTGCAACATGATGGTCAGGGAGTAGAGGGAGGTGACGGCGCGGTCGTGACGAAATGGGCTATGTAAGGGCGAGAAAAATGCTGAGGGCGCCGCATCCATGCGGTACCCCCAGATGGAGAATACGAGTGCGTCAGACCTTTACGTCGAGCTGCTGCGTCCCCGCTGGTGTGTTTGCAACAGCAGCCTGGATCAATTTCAGCGCGCTGACGCTGATGTCGCCTGTCATATCACGCGGCCCCCGCGGCAATGATGGCGTGGAGACTGTGAATGACGTTTGGCCCGCAACGGCCCCGACGCCGCTGATAGAAGCTAAACCATCCATGATCAGCCTCCTTTCCTACGCCGGGTTCTCCATAACTGCGTTTACTTCTATCTTTTTTATCGGCGCTCGGGAGTCGAACTTTAGGAGAATTCCGGGGAAGCGCCTAATTGAGGGAGGAATTTTTGGAATTGCGGATTTGCTGGAAGAAAGCGCTGAGAATGCCGCTGCATTCGTGCGCCATGAGGCCCGAGCGCAGCCGGGGCCGATGGTTGAAGCGTTTGTCTTCGAGGAGGTTCATCAGGGTGCCGCAGCAACCGGCTTTGGGGTCGGACGCGCCGTAGTAGACCTCGTCGATGCGGGCGAGGATGATGGCGCCGGCGCACATGGCGCAGGGCTCGAGGGTGACGTAGAGGCGCGCGCCTTCGAGCCGCCAGCTTCGTAGGTGGGTGGCGGCCTGGGTGATGGCCAGGATCTCGGCGTGCGCGGTGGGGTCTTGGAGGACTTCGCGCTGGTTGTGGGCTTTGCCGATAATTTGGCCGTCGTGGACGATGAGGCAGCCCACGGGGACTTCGCCTGCCTCGTAGGCCAATTGGGCTTCGCGCAAGGCGGCCTGCATATATCTCGCATTTTCGTCAAGCATGGACAGGGATCTTGGATGGCGCGTGGCGTATTGTCAAATAACGGCCAAGGCACTGAAGTACGGGCACCGCTTATTGTGCGCAAAGTGCGACGATTGCGAGGTGCAAACCGCCCCACAGCAAGATTCGCAAGGCTGCGGGTTTGCATTAACAGGAGCGTGTCTGCTTATAATGTGCACGGGGGATGACGAATCGCATCAGGGGCAGGAATGTCTTTGGCGCCGCCGCGGGTCCCTAGCGGAAATTATGCGTCGGCGAATACGTTCATGCAATTATTCGTTATTCTAGATGGGGGCGAGTATTACGCCGCCCGGGGTTGTTCGAGGACGAGTGATGTTCGACAAGCGTCAAAACAGTCAACGCGAGAACAGTCTCAGCATCTATCTTGCTGAGATCTCGAAGATTCCGCTGCTGTCGCCGAAGGAGGAGTTGCGTGTGGCGCGTCTTGTCTTGGAGGGGGACGCCGAAGCGCGCCGTCTCATCATCGTTTCGAATCTGCGTCTGGTGGTGAGTATTGCGAAGAAGTATTTGTATTACGGTCTGCCGCTGCTCGACCTTATCGAAGAAGGGAATCTCGGGCTGATGAAGGCGGCGGAGCGCTTCGACCCTGAGCGCGGGTGCAAGTTCTCGACCTACGCGACGTGGTGGATCCGGCAGGCGGTGACGCGGGCGCTGTCGAATTTTGGGCGGACCGTGCGCATCCCGGTGTATGTGACGGACAATATCACGCGCTACAAGAAGACGGCGGAGAAGCTGTACATCAAGACGGGCAAGAAGCCTGAAGTCGAAGAGATGGCGAAGGAGATGGGGATCAAGGTTAAGGAGGCCGAGAAGCTGCGGTCTTTCGTGGACAGTGTTTCGCCGCTCGAGAACCTGGATTCGACGGACACCGACAACGGGCGGGGCATTCCGGAGCAGTTTCAGCCTGCGAGGCTGGACCAGGCCATTGTACAGTTCGAGCTCGACCAGCAAATGGAAGAGCTGATGAAGGAGCTGACGGAGCGTGAGGCCGGAATTATCAAGTATCGCTACGGGTTGACGGACGGGAAGGCGCACACGCTCGAGGAGACGGGCCGTGAGTTCAGCCTGACGCGGGAACGAATCCGGCAGATCGAGAAGAACGTGCTCAAACGCCTGAGCGAATACGCCAAGGAGCACGCGGCGGACTTTCGGCCTTAATCCTCCCCGGCGCGGCCGGGGCAAAGGCATCAGACTTGCGTGGAAGAGCCCTGAAAAGTCCCCCTTTGAAGGGGTGGCGCGTAGCGCCGGGGGATGTCAACTAACCCGAATAGCTCACCGGAATGAATCACCCCACCGTGTCATTGCGAGCGAA
>JASJYE010000243.1 GCA_030123645.1 Candidatus Hydrogenedentota bacterium
GCCTTTAACGCTTCGCTTAGCGGCGAGGACGGCTTCGTCTTTGTGCTCGAAAAGGGCCAGGGCCAGCGGCTCATGGCGGCTTTACTGGGAGATAGCGGCCGCCCAGCACCGCGGGTCATTCTTCCTGAGGCGCAAGACGCGTTGCGCATCGAAGGGGGCATCCCGCGCTCTGGTGTCGACATGGACACGAGCAGCGTTATTTCCGAGACGACGCTCGAGCGCGACTGCATATCGTATGACAAGGGCTGCTACCTCGGCCAGGAAGTCGTCGCCCGCCTTAAGGCCTATGGCTCCGTCAAGCACGCACTGATGGGTCTTCGCTTCCAAGTGCCGGAGGAGGAATCGGATTCATTGCCCACTACTTTTTCTCTTAGCAAAGAAAACGTGGAATTGCGGGCGAACGGCAAAAAGATCGGTTACATCACATCCGCGTGCCACTCGCCCACTCTGGGCGCTCATATTGCGCTGGCGTATCTCGACCGGGATCACCGCGCGCCGGGAGAGATGCTGGATGTCGTCCTCGGCGACGCAGCGGAACGCGTCCAGGCCGAAGTGCGCACCTTGCCGCTTTACGCAGCCCGGACCCGGGAGGAACGTGCAGCGGCGCTCTACGACGATGCGCTCGAGCGATTCCAGAAGGACTTTGCCGACGATGACGCTTCGGCGATCCTTCTGCTCGAAGAAGCAATCCTGCTGGATCCGTCCTATGAAGACGCGCACGAGGTGCTCGGGGTCATCCTGCACCGGCAGGGCCGCACCAGCGATGCGATCCGAATCATGCAACGGCTGGCCGACCTGAATCCGGATTGTCTAATGGCGCACACCAACCTTTCCGTGTTCTATGTCGCGAAAGGCATGATCCAGGAGGCTGAGGAAGAAAAAGCGAAGGCGGCGGTGATCGAGATCCAAAAGCTCTCGGACGATCACGCTGCGAGGCACGCCGCGGAAGCCGAGCGAAAGCGGCTGGAGGAGGCGGCACGGGAGAAGATCGGGATGTTCGAGGAAGTGCTGGAGATCGACCCGGACGATCCCGTCGCGACCTTCGGGTTGGGGAAGGCCTATGTCCAGCTCGGCCAGTACGAGAATGCCATCCCGCCGTTGCAGCGCGCCACCGAGGTACAGAAGGACTTTTCCGCCGCATATCTCGACCTGGGCAAGTGCCACGAGTTTTTGGGCCATGCGCCCGAAGCGCTGGCCGCCTACCGCGAAGGGATCGCCGTTGCCTCGCGCAAAGGCGATCTTATGCCGCTTCGCGAGATGGAGCGCCGCCTTAAAAGCCTGGAAGAACAAGAGGCGCCTGTGCGTTAAGAGAGATACGTGGAGGACGCTCTCGGTAAAGCTTTTCATGGATAATTGGGAGCGAAACCGGACGGAATCGGACAGATGAACCGGGGAGCAGAGGAAAGCATGGAGAAGGCGATATTTGGGGCCGGGTGTTTTTGGGGGGTCGAGGACGCATTTCGCGCCGCTAAAGGGGTCACGGACGTTGTCGTGGGATACAGCGGCGGGTCTGTGCCGGATCCGACCTATGAAGTGGTTTGTTCGGGTACGACGGGGCACGCGGAAGTGGTGGAGGTGACCTATGATCCCGAAGAAATCGGCTTCGAGCATCTGCTAGACGTTTTTTGGTCGATTCACGATCCTACGACTTTGAATCGGCAAGGTCCGGACATCGGCACGCAGTACCGCTCCGCGATTTTTTATCTCGATGACGAGCAAAAGACCACGGCAGAGGCCTCGAAGAAATCTTACGCTATGTCGGGAAGATACCCGCTCGATGTGGTAACGGAGATCACGCCCGCTACTCCATTCTATCCCGCCGAGGATTATCATCAGAGTTATCTCGCGAAGCGCGGGCTCGGAAGTTGCCACGTACCGAAGGCGTAGCGACGTGCCTGAATCGTCTGCCGGCCATTTTCTTGGGCGTGTAAGTTAAATTCGGCGCGGCGCATTTAGCGCGAGCTTAAGATGCGGGCCAGTCTTCAGGCTGTAGTACTACGGGCTTCTCGGCAGGCGCCGCAGCGGCTGTAGTCGGGCGCACCGCGTTCCGGATTTTCCACACACGGCAGAATAGACGGAGATAGTCCAGGCCGAATTTGAGGATTCGTGCCTTTGACGAGCCTGAGCCGCGCGGCTTGTAGTGAAATGCTACTTCCTGCACCGCAAAGCCTTGGCCATGCGCCTTCAGAAGGATGTCGATAAGCAAGACGAAATTGGTGAATTCGAGGTCGAGACGGCTGAAGATGTTCTTCCGGTAGAGCCGGTAGCCGCTGGAAAGGTCTTTCACCCGTATCGATAGGCCCTTCCCATAGAAGATATTGAGAACTCTGCTGAGGAAGAGACGGAATAGGGGTTGCTCGGCGTGGCCGCCAGGTACGTATCGGGACGCAATAGTGATATCCGCGTCTTCGCGTACGCCCCAAAGGTTCTTCACGAAATCGGCCGGATGTGAAAGATCTGCGTCCATGGTGAGGACGTAGGTTCCTTTGGCCTCGGTGAGTCCTCGAATGATCGCGTTGCCGTAGCCCGGCTGTTCTTCGAAGATGTACGTCGCACCCGCGCTATTAACGATGCTTTCGGTGCCGTCTTGAGAGTGAGCGTCGATGACCAGTATTTCATATTGGGCTCGGAGCTCCTCCAGCGCCTCCTTGAGGCGTGGGAGCAGCCGGTAGAGGTTCGGGCCCTCGTTCAGCGTGGGGATAACAACGGAGAGGTCGAGCGAGTTTTTCTGTAGTGTAATACGCATGCCCGGCTGAAAGTCCTCTGGTTTTGAGAGAGACAGACCCGTCTGCGCTCGTAGCTCGCTTCGCTTGGGGCAGTCCCTTTTGCAATCCCCAAGAAATACCACAAAATGACAAGGGAAGTCTAGCCGCGCTTTCAGCTGCTTGCCCTTCGCGAACTCATTTATAAAAGTTGGATTAAAATGCTATTCTTTGGGCCTGAACCGTCGCTATTACCGGCAGTCATCATTACAGGGAGTGGGTGATGCATGCGAGTGAATCTTTGCTAAGAGCACATCGGCGGGTACCGCATTCGCCCGGTAGCGAAAGCTAAGAACTCCAGCCCTCATGCGCGCGATTCGCATTCACGAGTTTGGCGAGCCGGAAGTGATGGAAGTGGTGGAGATCCCCGGCCCGGAGCCGGGGCCGGGCCAAGTGGTGGTCCGGGTGCATGCGGCGGGCGTGAATCCGGTGGATACCTATCTCCGCTCCGGCCTCTATACAATCACGCCGCCCCTGCCTTACACGCCCGGTGCGGACGCAGGTGGCGAGGTCGAGGCGGTCGGCGAGGGCGTCACGGGCCTATCGCCGGGGGATCGCGTGTATACGGCGGGGGCCCTGAGCGGCACGTATGCCGAAAAGACGCTTTGCGCCGAGAAACAGGTCTTCCCGCTTCCAGAGAAAATCTCGTTTGCACAGGGCGCGGCGCTCGGCATTCCCTACGGCACCGCGCACCGCGCGCTGTTCCATCGAGCAAAGGCGCGCGAAGGCGAAACCGTACTCATTCACGGCGCGAGCGGGGGCGTCGGGATTGCGGCAATCCAGTTTGCCAAAGCGGCGGGCCTCGTCGTGATCGGCACCGCAGGCTCGGAGGAGGGCGAGCGTCTCGTGGCAGATCAGGGCGCGGACCATGTCCTGAACCATCATGACAGCGGGCATCTGCAGGCCGCGCACGATCTGACGCAGGGACGCGGGCTCGACATCATTCTTGAGATGCTGGCGAACGTGAACCTGGGTCACGACCTTCCCGTGCTTGACAGGGGGGGCCGGGTGGTGGTCATCGGCAGCCGGGGCACGGTGGAGATCACCCCGCGCGACCTCATGACGCGGGACGCAGATGTCTTGGGCATGTCGCTGGTCAATTTGAGCGACGACGACCGGGCGAGCATCCATTCGGCGATCCGCGAAGGCTTGGAGACCGGCTCGCTGCGTCCGGTTGTCAGCCGCGAGCTTCCCCTCGCCCAGGCAATCGAGGCGCACCACGCCGTCATCGAGTCAAGCACGCACGGGAAAATCGTTCTTGTCCCGTGAAGTCTCAGCAGGTCCGTTCCAAATCTAATAGGAAAATCTGGCTTGCCAGCCCTTCGCGCCCTCTTCAGTAGGTGTCGCCAGGGCCGAAAGGGGCATGCGCAACGCGCTGGATCGACCGGTCAGGGTTCCTAGCACTACAACGCTAGTTGATATTGCCGAGTAGCCTTTAACTTAACACGTACGCGTAGGTTACGCTCAGTCAGGAGATTGACCAAAAAGGGGGACTGATGCAAGCGGAGCGAGGTACGAGCACAGACGTGTCTGTCCCCCTTTTTGCGTCGCCAAACGCGGACAGTCTTGTCTCGCTTCACTTGCTCGGCAAAGACCGCGCGGCGATTTCCTCGTTAAGTCACTCGGTGCGCAAAACCCCAAACGGCGATACGCCCCACTCGATTCATGAATCATAACCTACCAGAACAACGGCCAAAACCAATAAACCCGTAGTCTGTCCCTAGGTTTTTTGAGGGAAGAGTAGGACCTTCGCCGCCCTCGCTGGATATGGCCTGCGGGTCCAGATATCCAAGAAGGGTAGGGTGGGCCTTGACCCACTGGTTCGCAGGGCG
>JASJYE010000244.1 GCA_030123645.1 Candidatus Hydrogenedentota bacterium
CCTTTCTATGTTCTCCTCTCTTGCAAGATGAACAATGAGCGTTGCCGTTGTCTTTTCAATTCATCTCCCGGAAATCCGTGATGAACCAACGAGTTTGGCGCCGGAACGTCCGGTCTCGTACCGGAACGTCCGGTCTCGTACCGGAACGTCCGGTCTCGTATTGGCACCCGCGACGACGCCGAGAGGACACAGTCTTATTTGAAATGCTCTAGCCACGCAGATCACGGAAGAACTTGCGGATGTCCTCGACCAGTAACTCCGGCTCCTCCATCGCGGCGAAATGGCCGCCGCGCGGCATCTCCGTCCAGTGCGTTACGTTAAAACTGTTCTCGGCCCATGATCGTGGAAGACGGGCGAGTTCTCCGGGAAAGACCGCGCAACCGGTGGGTACCTTCACATAGTCGTACGGCGGGCCGAAATGCCGAGCCTTCATCGACTCATAATAGAGTCGCATCGACGAGGTGATGTTGCCGTTTATCCAGTAGATCATGATGTTCGTCAGGAGCTCGTCCTTCGTGAAGCGCGCCTCGACGTCGCCGCCGCAGTCACTCCATGTGCGGAACTTCTCCACGACCCACGCCGCGAGTCCGGCGGGGGAATCGGTCAGGCCATAGCCGAGCGTCTGAGGCTTCGTCCCCTGAATTCGCTGGTAGCCCGTCTCGTTTCGGTTGAAGCTGCGCGCCGCTTCGAGCCGCTGGTTTTCTTCTTCGGACAGCTCGGGCGCGTTGTCCGGGTCTTCTGGACGTTGGCCAAGGACCATATTGAGATGAATCCCGCACACGTGCCCGGGGTCCTTCAGACCCAGCCATGCCGATGCGGGGGCGCCCCAGTCCCCGCCCTGTGCGCCATAGCGCGTGTAGCCGAGCTGCTCCATCAGCTTCTTGTTCACGTCGGCCACGTGCTCTATGTCGAAGCCGGGTTCTCTCGGCGCGTCGGAAAATCCATAGCCGGGCATCGACGGGCATACGACATGAAACGCGTCTTCCGCTTTTCCGCCGTGCGCCTCCGGGTCGCTCAGGGGTCCGATGATCTTTGAGAACTCGAAGACAGAACCCGGCCAGCCGTGCGTGATCACGAGCGGCAAGGCCTTCGCCACGTGTGATCGTTGGTGAATAAAGTGGATTCCAAGACCGTCGATGTCGGTCCGATAATGGTCGAAACGGTTCAGCGCCCGTTCCTGCTCACGCCAATCGAACTTTTCGCTCCAATAGGCGCACAACTCGCGCAAATAGCCCAGCTCGGTGCCGTAATCCCAGTCCGCTCCGTCCAACTGGTCCGGAAAACGCGTCCGGGAAAGGCGCTCATTCAGATCCTTCAGGACCTCGTCATTAACTTCTATGGTGAATGGTTGCATGCTGTTCCCTTCATTTCATGCCGGTGAAAACGGTGGGCTTCATTCAGTTATTCGGAGATTGCAAGGGAGGCGAAGCGCCCTTGCGTTGGGGCCTGCACGCATGCCTCATGCCTTGACGGGCTCCGGCGCCTTCGACGATAACGGCAGTGTAATCAGCACCTGGCAGCCCTGAGCCTCGCTGCTCGAAATTGAGATCTTCCCATTGTGCTCCTCGATAATCCCGCGGGTGATGGACAGGCCGAGCCCGGTCCCCGTAGGCCGGGTCGTGAAATACGCATCGAAGACTTGCTCAATGATTTCCTTTGGAATTCCGGGCCCGTCGTCGCGGATTTCGATCTCGCATTCCTGATCGGTCACACGCGAGAACATGCGCACGCGTCCGCCCGCGGCGCAGGCCTGCAGCGCGTTGATCAGCACGTTTAGGATGGCGCGGGTCAACTGTTTCTGGTCGACGAAGAGCGACGTGTCGCCGGCACGAAGTTCGGCGGTCAGGCGCAGGTCGCGCGAGGCCGCTTCGTTCCTCACGAGCGCCATGCACTCCTCGAGCAGCGGGTCGATCAAGCCCGGCTCGCGGCGAAGCTCCTCTTCCCTTGCTAAAGAGAGAAAGCCCGAGACGATGTCCTCGAGCCGGTCCACCTCGCTGCGGATGGTCTTCAGCGACGCGACCGGCCCGGCTTGCTCAGGGGAGGCCTCGAGATCGTCCAAAGCCTGGCTCGACAGCAGCTTAATGGCGTTCAGCGGATTGCGGACGTCGTGCGCCACGCCCGCGGCGAGGTTGCCGATGGCGGACAATCGCTGGGCCTGGCGCAGATTTGCCTCGATGGTTTCCTTCTCACGAAGCGAGGTGACCATGCGGTTGAAAGTCTCCTCGAGGGCGCGGATCTCACCGGAATTGCCCTCGGTTTTCACGTTCTGCAGGTTGCCCTCAGAAATCTGCGCACAAGAATCGGACAGATGCCGCAGCGGGCGCAGCGTCTTTGCTATCAAGTACACCATCAGGCACAGTGTCAGCACGAAAACTGAGGTGAGCGCGAACAGAAAGCGATTCTTGAAGGCGCGGACAACCTCGGTCTGTGGGTCCACGTCCAGTTGGACCATCAACTGGACCAAAGTGCCGTCGTTCAATCGAATGATTTGCTTCACCTCGAAGAAATAGCCTTCGTCGGTGACCCGGGGCGTAATCGTATTGGGCACCTCGACCTCCGTTACCGGTCGAAGCTCGATTGGCACGATCTCACCGGCCACTTCAATATGTTCGGGCAAGTCTTCAAGGGCTAATTCGGGTTCGGGCAGTGCATCAAGCTGAATCTTGACTGCCTGAGCGACTTCTTCGGCCTGCTTCTCCATGGTGGCGACGACCTGTTGAAAATAGTGGCCCGTCAGAAAATACACGGACCCGAGAAGACAGAGCACGAGCACGACGCACAGCGCCAAGACCCTCACGATAAGCGAGTCGCGCCAGCGAACGGCGGTCGAATTCCCTCCGGCTTCCCTCATCGCGCCTAGTCCCAAAGCGTCTTCTCGCCGGCGGGCGGTTCGGGCGCAATCTCGCCACTGAGAACTTTCATGATTTCCTGAATGTCGTCCCACGTTTTGCTCTTTTCGCCGGGACTCCGAAGCAGGTACGCGGGGTGGTAAGTCACCCGTAACGGAATGCCATGATAAAAGTGCCATTTGCCGCGCAGGTGCCCTGTCGATTCATCCGTCTGAAGGAGCGTCTTGGCCGCATGGCCTCCCAGCGCGCAGATCACCTTGGGCCGAACGAGCTCCAACTGGCGGATCAGATAGGATTCGCACTGGCGCTTTTCTTCGAGAGTGGGGTCGCGGTTTTCGGGGGGCCGGCACTTAATGACGTTGCAGATGTACACATCCTCGCGACGCATCTTCATGCCCTTCACGATGATGTCCGTCAATAACTGCCCGGCGCGGCCGACGAAGGGAATGCCCTGCTGGTCCTCATTGTATCCCGGCGCTTCGCCCACGAACACGAGGTCCGCGGAGGGGTTGCCGTCGGCGAACACGGTCTGAGTGCGCGAGTGGCAGAGGTCGCACTTCGTGCATTCGCTGACTTCCGCGGCCAGCGCCTGCAGCAAGGCCACCCCATCGCCGGGGGTTTCCGCCACGACCGGGGGATCTACAGAGGGACGAACTCTAATCCGCTCGAGGAGCGCGGCAGTCTCCGGCGAAAGGGAGATGGTCCCCTTTCGCGGGTGGGCGGCCCGGCGAACCAGTTCCGCCGTATCCTCAATAATTTGACTGTAAAGGTCGTCCTTCATAGCGCGTTTCTCCTAGAGCATTTTAAACAATACCGTGGAGCCAGTGAAAAAACCAATCGCCCGCCCAAAAACAGGGACTGTACCAAGCGAAGCGAGGTACGAGCGGAGACGGGACTGTCCCTGCTTTTGGGGGGATAAATGGGGACAGTCACCGTTTACGCGGATAAATGGGGACAGTCACCGTTTAAATGTCTCATCGGTATGCTCACTCTTCTTCCAACCTTTTTGACGGCCAACCGGCAGCGCACGTACACGCCGCCCCAGCTTCTTCTCCAGTTTACTCAAAAAACTGTCGCCGCCCAAGGGCCTGCCTGTGTGGGTGTGAGTTCGTACCACGCGTTGTGCATCCTCGTCGCCGGCGACCTCGAGCAACGTCTGCTTCCACTGTGCGGCAGGGCTATGCTCGCGCCAACGCCCCATCTCCAGCAGCGGATCGTCCTCTCGCATGCCGCAATGCGCCGCCGAACTTGACCACGGATACCGCCACGCACGCCGAACGATTCCTGCACGCACGGGATTCAACTCGACATAGGCGAGCGCGTTCCACCCGTGGCCCTCATCCATCGCACATGAAAAAAAGCGATTCTGCCACAGATGCCCGCTGCGCCCATGCATCCGGTTCACATACTGCGTATAGAGAAAGTGCGTACGCCCAACGGCCTTCGCCAGCGACACTTCCTCGTCGGGCCTCCCCACCACATGCACATGGTTCGTCATCAGGCAATAGCCCTCAACGACGAATCCGTACCGCTCTGACTGCTCACGCAACAGCTCAAGGTAAACACGGCGGTCGTCATCGACGAAAAACACATCCTGCCGATTATTGCCCCGCTGCGTAATGTGATGCAGCGCTCCAGGAACAACAATGCGCGCGACTCTAGCCATCGCCCGACTATAACAGCAGCACCACCACACATCAAGTAAACGGTGACTGTCCCCATTTAC
>JASJYE010000245.1 GCA_030123645.1 Candidatus Hydrogenedentota bacterium
GACGGCTTCGACGCTCACTTTCTTGCCGAGGGCGGTGCGGAGCTGGTCCGCGACGTACTCAGCCGTCGGGATAAATCGGCAGAACACGATCGGACTGTGCCCCTGCCTCAGGAGATCCTTCAGCATGACGATGAGCCTGGCGAGCTTGGCATCGTTCTCCGGGCCCATGAGCTTGTCGGCCGCGGCGGCCATGTCCCTGAAGTAGCGCTGCGTCTTGACCCGATCTTCTTCGATCTCGGCGATCCTGCGTCGAATTTGATGCATCTGCTGAGACAATAAATCGTACTTTTCCTTGGCCTCAGGATCCAGAGTCTTCTCCCGGCCCCGATGCGGCTCGAGCACCGATACTACCCTCCGAAGATTCGACTCGATCCGCTCGAATTCTGTACGAAGGGCTTCAAGTCGCTGGCTCAACTCGAAATCCTGCCCCGCAGTGACTCGGGTCGCTACGCCCGCCTCACTTCCAATATCGCCTGCATCAATTCCCATAAGTGCGACTACTTCCCCTCCCACGATGCGCCCTTGTGGTACCTGCACCGCGCCGCGCGTCATGACGGTGCACTGTTCGATTCCATTGCGGACGACGACATCGCCGCCGGCTTCAATGTGGACGTTCTTGAGGAACTTTGCGTGGACATCGCCTTCTGCCCTAATCTTTCTGCCCGGCTCGCCGATGATCCCACCAGTTACTATCAAATCGCCCCCCGTCGTGATCTCGGCATTTTCAACGTAGCCGCCCACATTGATCGAGCCCGTCGTCACCACCCTGGATTCCATTTCGATGTTCTGCTTCACGACCAGCGCACCAGGGTGCTTAATGTGCCCTGTCTCCAGGCCAACGCTTCCCTCCACCGTGAACACATGGTCGACACTCAGCACCCCGCCCGTGAACCGGATGCACCCATCAGTATCCGCATAGCATTTCTCGCCGTCAAGGCGCACGCCCGTTCCCTGCTTAAATTTGGCTGGCTGGCCCTTACCGGCAGAGACGCGCTTTCCAAAGACCGTGACGCCGTCCGTCCCAGGTTTCGGCGGATAGATGTCCGCGAGATGATCGCCCTCTTGCACCGTATCCTCGGCGAGACGCTCCCGGTAATCAATCGTGCCCGTCTCGGGGTCTACCGTAAACCCCTCCTCAAAGAAATTCCGCGCCCAATCGACCCTTCCGTCCTCGGCTGGGACAGAAGGCGTACCTTCCAATACGACGAAGTCCTTGAGGGCCGCACCGTTCGTAATCCCCACCCGAAGGTTCTCGACGGCCTGATTGTGCGCGCTTTTCTCAAGCACGCCGATCCGCTTTAGTTCGGGGATGAGGGCCAGCTCAATTTCGCCGAAACGATCCGAAGGTAACGAAGACGTGAGCAGAACGGCCATCTTGTCTTCATCGACACGGAGCCCAAAGGCGTCTGATGCCGCCTGCTCCCCACTAGGCTGGCCTTCCGTAGTGCTCGATGCCGTGATGTCCACGTGAGCGCTCCCGACTGCACGAGGTTTGTGAGTCCAAAGGCGGTGCAGACCGGGTCGCCTTAAAACTACTGCGGCCCTCGAAAGCGTCTAGAGATCCCCCTCTGGTGCGCTCTGAGCATAGCACACTCGCGCACCGTGGCAAGCCATCCCGTTGCCGAATTGTCTCTGCGCTTAGATCCTCGAAACAATCGCCAAGAGGGAGACGAGGGATTGACCCCTCCGCCTTAGGCGTTTATGCTTGAGGAGACAGCTGCGTCGAATCGTCTCATGTGCGGTGGGAACTCCACATTCGAGGCCGTGTTCAAAAACTTAGGACTGCGTCTGGGCCTCTCCAGGCCCCTGTTTTGGAGGATAATATGCTTCGGAGTGTGAGGCGTAGTGCATTAAACACTTTTACGATCTCGGTGTCACTCGTCGCGGCGCACGCGCTCGCTGCGATCTCATCGACCCTCATCGGGCAGCAGCCGGCAATCGCCGAGGCCGCAACGATCGCCGGGACGGTCGTCTACGAAGGCAAGCCTCCGCGCATGCGCCCACTGCCTGTCGATGCGGATAAGAACTGCGCAGATCTCCACAAGGACGAGCCTCTGATGACCGAATGGCTCCTGCTCGGAGAAGGGCAAACCGTCGCAAACGTTTTTGTGCAAGTGATCTCGGGCTTGCCCCAAGGCAAGAGCTACCCCGTGCCGGAAGCACCGGCAGAGTTCACGCAGAAAGGCTGCCGCTTTGCGCCGCATGTCCTGGCCCTTCGCGCAGGCCAGACATTACAAATCCTAAACCCCGACAAAATGCAGCACAATGTCCACGCCATGCCGAAAGTGAATCGCGAGTTCAACAAGACCATGACGAAGATCCACACCGAGATCGCGCACGTCTTCGAAAAGGCCGAAGCCATGTTTCGCATCAAATGCGATGTGCATAACTGGATGGAGGCCTATTGCGTCGTCGTCGACCATCCCTTCTTCGCAGTGACCGCGGAGGACGGCGCTTTCACGATTGACGATCTCGGGCCGGGAAAGTATGAGATTGAGGCCTGGCACGAGGTCTTCGGCACGCGCCGCGCCACTGTCACGCTCAAGAAAGAGGAAGAGGCGGTGGTCGATTTTAGCTTCACCCGCCCCCAGCTTCTAAGGTAGTATGAGCCTGGCACCGGGCTGCCTCGCATGATGATTGGGACGCCACAACCGTCGAATGAAGCGCGCCCTCCCCGCCCGTCGGCCACGGCAGCCTCGAGACGCCGCCTGGCCAGATTTCCGCGCCCCGGCTATTGGATATGCGCCGCGTATAGCTCCCTCAATTGGGCCATTCCATCGGCAAACTCCTCATAGGCCATCAGGACCCTCAGCGGGTCGTTAGAGTGCGCAGTCCGCTCTATTTTAGCCACGCTGCGGTTAATTGCGCTCTTGAGCGTCTTGAGCTTGCCCCGCTGTCGAGGATTAAGCCCCGCGTCCTTCTCCTCGAGTGCCGACACCAGATCCTTCGCGTCGAAAGCCGGGATATACACCGTGTTCCAGTCCTGGCTCTGAATCCGGGCCAGCAAATCGCTGTCACGATTCATGAGCTCGGCCAGGATGCCCTCGATCGTCTCCGGAATAATCAACGGAGGCCGGGCGTGCTCATGCGTTCCGCCCGTGTCCGCACCCCCGGCCACCGCCAGCCGCGTCTTCGGAGGCTCGACGGACAGCGCCTTGAACTCAAAGTCGAAGCGCTTGTCCTCGCCCCCCAGCGAGATCATGGTGTACAGCGAGACAGGCATCTGCGGAGGAACTATCGCCGTTAAATGCTCGTCACCGGCCCGGGCGTAGAACAATTCGAAGGTCTCCTCGGTGACCTCTCCGCTCTCTTCATCGACACGCTCGATAAAAGCGGCGCCGCTGAAACTGCGCGGATCGATCGGCTGTTTGAAATCATCGTAGAAATACACGCGCAACTCGCCCGGCCGCGGCATCGCACCCTCGATATGGTGGAACATGTTGTCCGCCATAAAGAACCAGCCCCCATGCAGGGGTTCATGGTCCATGTGGGAATCCAGACGGACCTTGTCCGCGGGATCAATCGTTACCTCGTCGAAACTGAACGTGAACTCCTCCTCCTTGCCCGCGATCCAGACCTTCGAGGAGAGCTCCACAGGAAACGCCGGCTCGAGAAAGGCCGCCAGATACTTGTCCGCCGCCCCAAAACGCTCGAGCGGGATTTCCTTGCCGTCCCGAAAGATCCGCCCATCAAATGTCCGCGGATCCACCAAGTTCTTCCATTCATCGTAGAAGTACAAGCGAAATTCGCCGGGCCGTGGCATCGTACCTTCAACGAAATGAAAGCCATTGCTCGCCGCGAAAATCTCCGGGCTGCCGTGCGGACCCGCGATCAGCGGCCCTTCAACCGTTCCCGCGCCGCCCCAGTCGTCCCACGGTTCCTCAGTCAACTCGTCAAAGTCGAAGCGGAACTTACTCTTCTTGTCGCCAAACCAGATGAAGGCATCGACCGAGACCGGAACGTCTCCCGGAAGCGCCGCGCTCAAGTACTCCGCGCTACGGGACGCATGCGCGAGCGGCAGAGGCTTGCCTTGCGCGCTGTCCGTATCCGCGTCCACAGGAACGACCGTGCTACCCAAGAAGTTCCGCGGATCGATCGGATCCAAGACGCCATCGCCATCGGCGTAAAAGTACAGCCGCAAATCGCCCGGCTTTTCGAGCGTCGCCTCAATCCGGTGGTACCCGTCATCTACCATGTGTATCCAGCCGCCGTGCGGGGCCGGTACGAACTTGCGCGCCTCAACCTTCGCCCCGTCTCTCTGTGTAAGGCCCTCGAAGGTAAACGAAAAACGCTCCTCCTTTCCGGCAAGCGCGAGCTTCGCCTCGAAGGTCAGCGGAAACGTCGGGCTGACCCAGGACGTCAAGTGGTCGTCGCCGGGACGTTGAACCACCAGCGGCGATCCGGCGTCACCCCCAAGCAGTAACTCACCCTTGAAGTTGTGCGGATCCAGAGGCGTCTCGTTGTCGTCATATACAAACACCCGCACCTCGCCGGGTCTCTCCATCACCGCTTCGACCCGATGGTAGCCGTTCTTCGCGAGCCGGATCGGCCCCTCTTTCTC
>JASJYE010000246.1 GCA_030123645.1 Candidatus Hydrogenedentota bacterium
CAGGCAGATCAGCCCGCGCGCGTGCGTCGCCATGAAATTGATCGCCTCGGGCGTAATCTTCTCCGCGGCAATCACCAGATCGCCCTCGTTCTCGCGGTCCTCGTCGTCCACGAGAATGATCATCCGCCCCTCACGAAGCTCTTCCAAGACTTTCGGTATCGATTCCGGCATTACAACGCCTCCTTTCGCGCCGCCCTATGCAGATCCGCGCCGCAACAAAAACTCTTTAGCCATGGCATCCGTCTCTGCGCCCTTCATGTAATGAAAAATGTGCTTGGCAAGCATGTCCGCTTCCATGTTTACGGGATCGCCCGCTTGCTTGGACTGCAGCTTCGTCTTCTTCAGCGTTTCCGGGATGATCGCCACATCGAAGGATCCCGCGGCCGGGTCGACGACCGTCAGGCTGATCCCATCGATCGTCACGGAACCCTTCGGCACGATATAGCGCGCCACCTCCGGTGGCGCATTGAAGCGCCACAAAGCAAACTCGTCCAATCTCCGGACACTCTCCACCCGGCCGACGCCGTCCACGTGCCCCTGTACGAAGTGGCCGCCGAAGCGCTCGCCCGCGGCCATGGCGCGTTCGAGGTTCACCGCGTCCCCGGGCTTGAGCGCGCCGAGCGTGGTCCGCTTCATTGACTCAGGTGAAACCTGCACGACAAAAGTATCCCCGGTGAATTCCACGACCGTCATGCAGGCGCCATCGATGGCGATGCTGTCGCCCCCAGCCATGCCCTCGAGCACGCGCTCCGCCATAATCGCGAGGTCCGGACCCGAAACCCTCGATACGGCTCCAACTTCTTCAATTATTCCGGTAAACATCGCCTAATCCTTCACCACGTAGGCCACAATTAAGATGTCATGCCCTAGAGGCGTGGCAGTCATGTCCTTCAACATGATCGCATCTGACATCTGCTCGATCCCCAGCCCCTCGACGGCCGACACCGCCTCGCGCCCGCCGATGATCTTCGGCGCGACGAAGAACATCACCTTGTCCACAATCCCGGCCTCAAACGCGGAGGCATGGGTCGTTCCACCGCCTTCAATCAGCACCGACGTCACCTCGCGCGAAGCCAGTTCCTTCATCAGTGCCTGCATGTCAATCGCGTCATCATCGCCCGGTATGTGTAATACCGCGTCCGCAGCTTCGCAGACGCCGCCGTCCGGCGTCGCAACCCACGTCGGGGCCTCGCTCGCCAGTTGAAACACGCGCCGGTTCCCGTCGAGATACTCGCCTGCATCCAAAATGACTCGGATGGGGTCGCGCGTCTTCTCATCCCTGAGACGTGTGGTTAGGCTGGGGTCGTCCAGCATCACCGTACGGCTTCCGACAAGAATCGCATCGACTTCATTGCGCAACTGGTGCACCAGATGCCGCGAGGCCTCGCCCGTCACCCACTGCGAGTCCCCTGTTCGCGTCGCGATCTTTCCGTCCAACGACATACCGCATTTCGCAATTACGAAGGGCGTCCCCGTAGTCACGTATTTGATAAATACCTCATTGAGCCGGCGCGCCTCGTCTTCCATCAGACCGAGTTCAACCGACACACCCGCGCCGCGAAGCGCCTCGATCCCCCGGCCCGATACTTGCGGATTCGGGTCTTCCATCGCCGCGATGACGCGCGCCGGCTTGCGCGCCTTCAGAAGATCGACGCAGGGCGGCGTCTTCCCTTCATGGCAACAAGGTTCGAGCGTCACGTAGACCGTCGCGTCGGTCACGTCGCCTGCGTCACGGAGCGCGTTCACCTCGGCGTGCGCGTCCCCGGCGCGTTCGTGACAACCCTCGCCGATGACGGCGCCGTCCCGCACCACCACGCATCCCACCATCGGATTCGGGCTCGTGCGGCCGCGCCCACGCTCCGCCAGCGCAAGCGCCCGCTCCATGTAATCGCGATCCGTAGGCATAAAAAATATCCCAAAGGCCTGAACCTTCGGGACGGATACGCCGCACACTCCGAAATCCACGTTGCGGTGGCACACAGCCACATGCACCCTGCACTCGGACTACACCAGCGCCCCACGCCACGCATATGGCGCCGCGCGGGTCCTAACCTTCTCCCATCCGGACTCTCACCGTCGGCCCCGGAGTTCCACCGGGTCAACCTGGGCCAACTTCACGCCCCAGGGTCGCGGGCTCTCACCGCCGGTCGGGAATTTCACCCAGCCCCGAAGGTTAAGCTATTAACTATAACGCGTTAGTATAGCACTCCCCGCACAACCTGTCAAAAGTGCTCCCAGCGATACCAAATGCGCTCATAGCACACCAGCTCGGCACCCCGCTCTGCCAAACGCCGATGACTTCAAAAAACGATCGCCGATCCATCGAATATTCTTCTTCGAGTTGACCACGACCGAGTTCGAAAAATATTGACAAATTTTATCGCCCGAGGCCCGCTGATTACGCACTTTTAGACAGGATTGACAAGATATATCAAAATCATGTCAATCCTGTTCATCCTGTCAAAAAAAACCAATAGAGTTTCCTGTTCCGCTCCGCGCACCGTCCGATCTCTTCTATCCCACTCCATACCGCGCGGCAACTCCTTCGTGCCCTTAGTGGATCGTTCTCTAGCGTCTCCCGCGGTAGCCCTTCCAGAGCGCATCGAGCGCTGTGTAGAGGTCCTTTTCGAAATCCATCTGAATCGCCTTCAATTCGTCCCGCTCCATGATCCTGCGCATGGTCTCCGGCGGGTGCGTCTGCTGCCACAGCCCCGTCGACAATGCGGACATGTGCGAGAACAACTTCCGCGACTGCTCGACGCTCAACGGCGGAAAGGCCACCGACAACAGCTCACCCACTTGGCGCGTCGTATCCGCGAGGCCTTTTTTGAAGGCGAAGGCCATCTCTTCACTGACGTTCCGCTCCAAGATAGCGGGTCCCATGCACGCCAGAAACATCGTCTTCGGATTTGCCACGCAAAACGCGATGTAACGCTGGAGAAAATGGTCCAGGCTCGGCCACTCCTCACTGAGGCCCTTCATCACCCGCTCCGACCACCGCGCGTAACCCTCCGCGAGCTGCACTAAATAAATTTCCTCCTTGGTGCGGAAGTAAAGATAGAGCGTCCCCTTCGCTAGGCCCGCCTGCGCCGCAATCCGCGCGACCGAAGGAAGGCCGTATTCGCCCGGCGACAATAGCGCGTCCGCCGCCTCGAGAATGGCTGCCCGCCTTTCGGCCTTTTGCTCCGCCCGCCTCGCCCGCAGCATTGTTGCCCTCTTAGCTGACTTTCGGTCATATCATGCATTGCCGAAGGTCAGTTGTCAATCCAACCTTATATATCTATCTCGGAGGCGGGATCTGTTTGGATTTACAGCCGGAATAAGCTGTCCCATGTGTTGTTTCATGGTAAAGGTGGAGAAATATCAACTCACCGCATGGGAGGACATCCAATGAGCGACGAAGCAGCAATTATTTCCGTCAAAGACAAGGTCGGCACCATCACCTTGAACCGCCCTGAGAAGTTGAACGCCCTCAACGACGAAATGGTCGCTGGAATGAAGGCGGCGCTCACGGATTGGGCGATGGACCCCGAGATCGGCTGCGTAGTTTTGACGGGGACGGGACGGGCCTTCTGCGCAGGTGGGGACGTCTCCGCGATGGCGGCCGGTGGGGCCAAGCCCCTCACCCTCGAGCAGAAGGTAGACGGCCTCCGCTACAACCAGGAGGCCTGTTGGCTGCTCCACAGCATGCCGAAGATCACCATCGCCGCCGTCAACGGTTTCGCCATGGGCGCCGGCCTCGGCATCGCGATGTGCTGCGACCTCCGCATCGCCTCCGACAAGGCCAAATTCGGCACGGCCTATGCCAAAGTCGGACTCGGTGGCGATTGGGGCGCGACCTGGCAACTGACCCAGATCGTCGGCGAGGCCAAGGCGAAGGAGCTAATGATTCTTGCCGATATTATCGATGCCGAAGAAGCCCTCCGCATCAATCTCGTCAATCGCGTGGTCGATCATGAGCTACTGCATTCTGCCGTCGAAGCAATGGCAACACAAATAGCCCATGGCCCTCTAGTCAGTTACCGATACATGAAGGAAAATATCAATCTCGCCGTTCGTTCCGATTTTCGCACCATTCTCGATCGCGAGGCCTTCACGCATATCCGCTGCGGCGAAACAGCAGACCACATAGAAGGTGCAACAGCCTTCGTAGAAAAACGCGAAGCCCAATACGCAGGAAGATAGAGAACCGCCAAGAGGATTGAACCGCCAAGCCGCCAAGAGCGCCAAGAAGTACTCCTAGCCCGGCCTAGCCGGAACCAAGTTGTTTGCGCCAGAGGCCGACCGCTACACTGTCAAAACTTATCCTCTTGATTGAGGAACATTTACAGGGCCGGACATTCATTACATGTCTGTACGCATTGCGTTCTCTCCCGGCTCCATCGGTTAATCGTTGCCCCTTTCCCGGATGGGGAAAAGGGGGCCTTATGTACCCACGGGCATTTTGAAGCCATTTTGAACCAAACTGAATTGCTTAGAAGCTATCCCAAAACTGTCATTGCGAGTTAGAACCCGCTTCGCGGGAAATTGGGATAAGGAAGCACTGG
>JASJYE010000247.1 GCA_030123645.1 Candidatus Hydrogenedentota bacterium
GTGGCGGGCGCGCAAATGTAGGTCGCAGCAGCCCGTTGTACTGGTGACGATCATCGATCAGCATTTGACCAGGATTCCTGGTCGGACTTCAACCGCCGCTATACACTTCCCATTCGAGCGCTGACGGCGCCTAGCGCTGTGTCCATAGTGTAGAGAGCCAGGGCCGCGCCGGTCGCAGGCAGGCCCGGGCTACGTTGGATGGGATTGGCTCTAAGGAGCCAAGATCACTGACGCGCGGATTCACGGGGTCCTCGGCGCGCAGATAAGGGGGGACGACCATGAAACTGAATCTAAAGGCCTTTGCGCTCAGATGTGCGGTAGTTTGGGGGCTCTTGCTCTTCTGCTTCACTCGGTGGATCATCTTCTTCGAGGCTTCGACGGGCGACATCACTCTCATTGCCTCCTGTATCGCGGGTACACCATCCGCCCAGCCGGAAGGGTCATCGGGCTGGTAGGCGGACTTCATCACCACTACGAATGGACCGAAGCCGCGTGAATACCTCAGGATCTATTGTTTGCAAGGCACAACCCTAAACCCACGCCCAGAACCATATAAGGTCGCGGGTTCGAATCCCGCCCCCGCTAGGATCTCACGGCAACACGCCGGGAAGACTTCCCCGCGCGGGCAAGCCCACCGAGACACTGCCGGTCTGCTGACTAGTCCTGTTTCTCCTGCGCCTTGGTCCTGGCGCGTGAGGCGTCAAGGTCAAGGCCGCCGCCTCCTGACCGGCCGACCCGTCCCAGGGCGTTGAGCTGACGGTGATAGGCGAAGAGAGCTCCTCTACCCATTATCTCTGCGTGGGTGTTGAAGGCCTCCTTCTGGACCGCGATTGCGTCCGGTGGGGCCTCGGCCAGCGCCTGTGCCATCGTCCACACCTCTTCCTCCAGCTTGTCGGCAGGCACTGCCCTATTGACCAGCCCGATGCGTTCCGCCTCCTTGCCATCAATGATTCGCTGGGTCATGAGCATTTCCTTGGCTTTTCGCATCCCAAGGTAGGTTACCCACAGAGGCATACTGTCAACCCCACCCAGGCCGACGGGATGTCCCATGCGGGCATCCTCGGCGGCAATGGCGAAGTCGCACAGCATCTCCAGATAGCATCCCGCAGCGAGACAATAGCCATGCACCTGTGCGATAACCGGCTTGGGTATGTTCATGATTCTCAGGTAGCGTTCACTGATGCGCCGCAAGGTGCTGAGGGCGTTGCTGGTAGTCCACTGGTCTTGTCCTATTGGCCCGGTGATGTAGTAACTGCTCTTGAGGTCCCACCCGGCGCAGAATGCCCGCCCGGTGCCGCACAGAATGACGACCCTGACTTCAGGGTCATCCTCAGCCTGCTCGAAGGCCGCAAGCAGGTCGTCCCACAAGGCATGATTCAGGGCATTCATCTTGTCGCCCCGGTTCATCGTAATCCTGGCGATCTTGTCCTTAACCTCGTAGATGATGGTCTCTAGTTCCATGAGCAGTCCCTTCCTTTCTGCGCTGACTTCGATTCAGTTCCCCAGATGATGCCGCAAAAAGCCCCCTGTCCGCAAGCGCAACACAGTCACCGCAGAGATTCCGCATCCAGGCCCTGCCGGCCCCTTTTCGCCGTAGTTTTTTCCGTTTTGCGATCTTGCCAGATTCACATTGGCCAATTTGGCGTTTTTTAGCCTGTGCCTAGCAAATAATAGATCGTGAGGTTTTCACGCGGCTTCGCTCCATTCGTATCGATGATGAAGTCCGCCTCAACGAGGCAATTCAACCAGTCTAGATGATGGGGATGCTTCGATAATCTGTTGCGCGGTCCATTCCGCGGTCGGATGCTCCGTTACGTTGAAGTGAACGACTCGACGCTGCGCGTGACTCAAAACGACCAATACGAACAACATCCGAAACACGAACTACATTCATGCGCCCGCCAGTGCTAAGATTGGGTGGCACGGAATGCCCATGGAAACCTGGAACAGCTTTTTCGCCCCTAT
This sequence comes from Candidatus Hydrogenedentota bacterium, assembly GCA_030123645.1. Lineage (GTDB taxonomy): Bacteria > Hydrogenedentota > Hydrogenedentia > Hydrogenedentales > JASJYE01. The sequence continues at coordinate 1,966 of JASJYE010000247.1, forward strand.
TTTGCGCGGCAAGATCGCTCCTTCGTGACGTGTTTAGGATTGACCCGTGAGACAGGCGCGCGTTGTTCAAGAGGGATGCAGCTTGATGGACGGAAAGGCCGAGGACATTGGCGATGGGCACTGCCCCATTTGCGGTGTGGCCGCGAAGGCGCGCACATGCAGTGAGGACGGGGCGGCGGTGTGGGTACTCGACTGTGGCCACGCGCCGCAACTGACGCCCTTCAAATCTGACTTCCAACCCGGCTCGCATCCCGATTGCGATTATTGCGGTGAGTGCGCTAGGGGCGGGACCTGTCCATTGCTCTAGGGGAGCGACCTGTCAATAGGGATCGCGACAGGAACACGAAGACACGGCACGGCGGACTTGCCCGACTACCCCATCAACACAACAGACTCGACCACGCCAGACCTTGGTTAAGGCGTGATCGAGTCTAAATTCTGTTAACCAGCGACGTACTCGCGACTGCAAGCGAATCGCAGGCGATATGTCAGGATCTCGGATTGAATACTACAGACGGCTTCGCGCTTTCTGAGTATACAAAGCCATCGGCGTACTGGATGCTCCCATGGTCTGCCATGAGTTTATCCAGAGGCCCGGCATCCAGCGCCCTCGTGACACAGGCCTCGACGCAGATGGGCTTCTTGTCTTCAGCCCACCTGTCCACGCACAGGTCGCACTTCTCCATCTTGACCATCTCGCCGTTACAGCTGGCGGCAAACTGGGGCGCATCATAGGGACAAACGTCTTTGCAGAGGTGCCCGGCGCAGTTGAGGCATCGTTGCGCCTCCTCGATGGCGGCCTCTTCGCTGAGGCCTAGCTCGACTTCGTTGAAATTGTCCTGGCGGTCCGCCGGAGCCAGCTCGGGCATGGACTGGCGCGCCTGTTTCGCCACGCTGTCGGGAATCTTGACCTTGATGTCGGCTGCGGCCACAGTCTCTTTTGGGCGCACCCGGAGTACGTCGCCTTGCAGGTAGCGGTCTATGTAGCTGGCCGCCTGTTGCCCGCTGGCAATGGACTCGATAATGCTAGTCGGACCGGTTAGGACGTCACCGGCCGCGAAGACGCCGCGGCGCCCCGTCATCATGGTTTCTGCGTCGGCCACGATGGCGTCCTTGTCAGCGGTTTCGATGTCCTTCTCTCCTCCGAGACTCGAGAGGTCGGCCGTCTGCCCCGCTGCGAAGATGATCATGTCGGCGTCGAAGGATTTCTCGGTGCCGTCGATGACGTCGAAGCTTGCGCGGCCCTTCGCGTCGAAGGAGAGTCCGGTGACCTGATTGCACGTCGCACCGCCGACCTTTCCTCCGCCGTCTTTGATTTCGGTCAGCGTCAGGGTCGTGTGAACGCCAAGGCCTTCCGCCTCACCTTCCTCGATCTCTTTGTGGTGGGCGGGCATTTCCTCGCGGATTTCGAGACAGACCAGATTCACTTCTTCGGCTCCGAGCCGGCAGGCGGAACGGGCACAGTCTAGGGCCACATTACCGGCACCCACGACGACGACTTTCTTGCCGACCTTGGCCGAAGCGTTTAGACGAACCTCCTGCATGAAGTCTGTGGCGGTGGTGACGCCTTCGAGGTCGGAGCCCGGAATGGGCAGTGTCTGCCCTTTGTGGGTGCCCATGCTCAGCAGGACGGCACCGTAACCTTGGTCGAGAAGGTCGTCGATGCTCTGGTCTGGGCCGAGTGGGCTGTTGGTCTTGATCTCGATGCCCAAGGCCTTGAGATAGTCGATGTCGCGTTTGAGTACGTCCTTGGGGAGGCGGTACTCGGGTACGCCGACCGCCAACATGCCGCCGGCTTCGGCGAGGGCCTCGAAGACCGTCACCCCGTAGCCCATTCGAATCAGGTCGTACGCGGCCCCCAGTCCAGCAGGGCCTGAGCCCACCACGGCCACTTTCTCATCTCGCGACTGAGGAAGGGCGCTGGGGAGCTCAAGGGGTACGTTGTCGGTGACGAAGCGCTTCAGGGCCATGATGGCCACCGGTTCTTCAGTCATGTCCTTTCTGCGGCACTCGGTCTCGCAAGGGAAGCGGCACACCCGTCCACACACCGACGGCAAGGGCATGCGCTGCCGGATGAGGTCGAGGGCTTCCTTGAACTTGCCCTTCCCGATGAGGGCCACATAGGCCGGGATGTTCAGGTGAGCGGGGCAGCTAATCTGGCAGGGGGCCTCGGATTCGCCATAGAGGCCGTTGCCATTCGTGATGATGCCGCAGGTTTTTTCCTCGCGGCACTTGTCTTGGTCTACGACGACGATGCCGTCTTCGTCGCGTTTCGTGATCGCTTCATTGGGGCAAACATACGAACATACCGGCGACTCGCAATGGTAGCAAGACGTTGCCAGGCGGCTGACAGAGACTTTTGGGTATTTCCCGCTCTCTTTGGTCTGGATGCGCATCCAAGTGGCGGGTCCGGCCGGTATGTCATTCCAGTCCTTGCAGGCGATGGAGCAAGCGAAGCATCCGGTGCACCGGACTTGGTCAAAAAAGAAACCCGTTTCCATGGTTATTCTCCTTCCGTCAGTGCTACTTCAACCAGCGAGGTCTTCAACGTTGCCGCGCCCCCCGG
>JASJYE010000248.1 GCA_030123645.1 Candidatus Hydrogenedentota bacterium
GGGCTCCGACAAGGAGTATCTCGGCTTTCTGGCCCAGGTCATGATGGCCTTGCGTACCGGCGACTTCTGTGAGAAATTGGCGTTGTGCAACACGCCACAAGAGGTCCTCGCGGTGCTCGAGCAGGAGGATTAACCGCTGCCGGGCATCTGCCTTCTCAGCAGGCGCTTCGTGCGGGCCTTATCCGCCCTCCTATACCAAAGCAGTGGTTCCGGGTAGGAATCCAGTGAGCTGTCCGGTTGAGTACTCCGCACCGCGTGTTACCTGAGGTTTCCGTCCGGCCATGAGCCTAAGTCTTCAGCAATCGACGCCTCCCCCGCTCCTCGCTAAGCCGTACAAACTTGTTCTCGGTTTGCTGCTCTTGGCGTCGGGCCCGCTCATCATTCTCAGTGTGGCGGTTCTCGAAGGAATCGATCGAGAATCCCAAACCTGGGGCAGTGCCGTGTTCGCCCCCGATGGACGTCCTCCCTGGCCGGGAACCCACATCATTCACGTCCGGCATGTTCCTTTACGGCATTTCTCGAATCAGCAAGCGATGTATGAGCAGGTACGGGACGCCGTTCCCCGAGAGGAGGCCGAAGCGATAGGCCTGGACATGACGGAGCGGGTGATCTCTATCGACATGCCGTCGGGAGAGATGGAGCCGCTGCTCGAAAGTGGCCGCGCGCCTTGGCCTGGGGAGCCCGAGCTTGTGGCGGGCGTGTACACGCGCCTGGACCGCTTTGAACTCGATGGCACGACGTTTCAGGTCGTGGGGCGGCTTCAGCCGGGCATTCCCGGACTCTATTTTGCCTATCTTCTGCCTGCTGAACCGGTGTGGAATCCGATCTTCGCTGGAAGTGAGGAGGCCACGACGGGCTGGCTGGACCCGGGCGGGGCGGAGCGCATATCAAAAATGGAGGACCCTGAGGCCTTCTTGGAGCAGGAAAAGGTGGTGGCTCTTCAAGCCCCTGCGCGCACGGCCTACGCCCTTGTCGTCATCTTGGGCCTGCTGTTCGTCGCCATCGGAGGCGCCTTGGCCCATGTCGCGTTGTTTCGGAGATGGGCGCGTGTACGGGCAGGCGTTTTCTCCCCTATGTTCACCGCCGTCGCGCAGCATCGCCGGCTTGTGCTCGGCATGCACGTTCTACTGTTCGGCAGTTTCTTCCTATCCATGTTTATGAGCATGCGCTACCCCTTTATCAGCATCTTCCTACAAAAGTACATCGCGCACGAGTTCAGCGAGGGCGGGCTGTCTTACATCGGTGCGGCCTACGAATCGGGCGATATCTTTCTGGCGGCAGGCGCCACCTTTCTGAACAACTACTTGCTGCAAACGGTCCTTCTGACGGTAATTATCTCGTTCGTCGTTCCGATGATAGGTGTGCTTAAGACGCTCGCTAGTTTCGTTCTTGCCGGTTTCGGCATGGCGCCTTTGTGGGCAGGCATGTCCGCTATGTTCGTGTTCCATTCCATCACCATGACGCTCGAGCTTGAAGGCTACATCTTCGCGTGCGTCGCCGTATGTGCGTTCTGGATTCATATCCAGGAAGGTATGAGACAGCGGCAGCTCAAGGAAGGCTTCCTCGCGGGCATCAAAGTCGTTGGATCGGGTACGCTGCTATCCGGTGTCATGCTGGCGCTGGCCGGACTCTACGAAGCGACGACACTGATTTTGCTAATGTAGCTGTCATGGCGCTGAAGAGTCAGTAGGCAGTGGGTGGGGTAGGGGGCGAGTAGCTTATCTGCGGATGTCCTTACAGGCTGTCTTGGCGTTTTACCGGTTCGACCATGGCCATCGAGGGGGTCTGATAACCGGCCAGATCCAGGGTCACGTGCTTGTAGCCGGCTGCGGTAATATCTCGCACGACGCGTTCGCGGATCTCGGCATCGAGAAATTTATCCAGGTCACTCAGGTCGATTTCGATCCGGCAGATGTCTCCATGGTGCCGCGCGCGATACTGGTGGAAGCCCAGACCTTTCAGCGTCTCTTCCGCGGCCTCAACCTTTTCGATGTCCTCGAGCGTTACGCGCGTCCCCTTGGGGAAACGTGACGACAGACACGCAAAAGCGGCCTTGTCGGCGGTGGGCAGGTCCCGCCGCCGGCTGAGATAACGGATCTCTTCCTTACCCAGTTCAGCAGCCTGGAGCGGCGCGACAATCTCATGCTCGGCCGCGGCGAGCACCCCCAAACGTGTCGGGTCGAAAGCATCGTCCGCCATCGCCCCGTAGGCCAAGACCTCGACTTTGTTCAGTGCGGCATAGTCCTTCATCTTGCGGAAGAGTTCTGAACGGCAAAAATAACAGCGGCGGCCGTCGTTTTTGAGATAGTCTTCGTTCTGGAACTCGTCCGTGTGGATCACGATGACCTTCCAGCCGCGCTCCTTGCCAAGCTGTGTCGCTTCCGCGAGCTCGGAGCGAGGCAGGCTGGGTGAGTCCGCGAGGATCATTTCGCACTTGCCGCCCAGGACCTCGTGCGCCACGTCTGACAAATAGGCAGAATCGACTCCGCCCGAATACGCCACGGCCAGGCTTGGATAAGCGGCCAGGACTTTCCTCAGCCGGGCTTCCTTCGTTTCGGCCAGGGCTTCGTCTAGCGCGACGGCCGTTTCGACATTCTCTTGCGTCATTAGCACATCCCAACGGGTTGCGATTCTGCGATTCGTCCCCTCATGAGGTCGCCGCAGGACTTCTCGAGCACGACCTCACGGAAGCGGTTGTCCAGTATATCATTTGAACACGCCGTAACGCGGATGTAATTCCCGGTGTAGCCGCTCCAGCAGCCGTCCAGTTGCTGCTCGAATAGGACGGGCATGCTGCGGCCACGAAAACGCTCATGGAACCGTGTCAGCTTCGAAGCGCTGAGACGCCGGATCCGGGCGCTACGGCGACTTTTCTCTTCGTCCTCCACTTTCTCGATGTAGCGCGCGGCGGCCGTGCCGTCCCGCTCCGAATACTTAAACACGTGCGCGTACGAGAAGGGTCCGCGCTCGAAGAGATCGCAGGTCTGCTCGAAGTCCTCCTGCCGCTCTCCGGGAAACCCAACCATAATGTCCGTCCCGATACAAAGGTCTTGGACCTCGCGCGCGGCCTTCTCGACAAAGCCCAGCAAGTCCTCCCGGGTGTACTTGCGCCGCATGAGGTCCAGCACGCGATTACTGCCCGACTGAAGCGGGATATGCAGATAAGGCGTCAAGGCATGATCGGCATCGTTCATAATCTCAAAGATACCAGTGGGGATCGTCGTCGCTTCGATCGAGCTGATCCGGATCCGATCGAGCCCCTCGATCGGATTCAGCCGGTCCAACACGTCAAGGATGGTGTGGCCGCGCCAGTCATAGGTGCCGATGTTGACGCCGGTCAGGACGAGTTCCTTCGCGCCGCGTGAGACCAACCCGCGCGCCTCCCCCATTAAGTTATCGAGGTCGCGGCTGCGCGCGCGTCCCCGCGCAAACGGAATCACGCAGAACGAGCACATGAAGTCGCAGCCATCTTGGATTTTAAGATTTGCCCGCTGTGTCACGGGCGAGCTTCCCGCGGTCTCGATAGTGAAATCGTCTCGCAGAATGGTGTCGCGCACAACGAGAGGCTGTTCGTTCTTTCCTGCCTCGACGAAGTCCAATACGTTGAGTTTTTCTTGATTGCCTACAATGAGATCGACGCCCTCGATCTCGCTAAGCGCCTGGTAACCCATTTGCGAGTAACAGCCGATCACGGCGACGTAGGCCTCGGGGTTGCGCCGGATAAAAGAGCGGATCGCTTTGCGCGATTTCGCGTCGGCTTCGTTGGTCACCGTGCAGGTATTGATGATGCCCAACTCGGCCGGCGCGCCGAAGGGCACGATCTCGTAACCGCGCGCCTCGAGCTTCTCGCGAACGATGTTCGACTCCGACTGGTTCAGCCGGCAACCCAGCGTATACAGTGAGGCCCGTCTAGACATATTAATTAAGTATTCCCCGCACCGGATTCCCCCGATTATAGGGGCTGCTAGGCCTCTACGAGCAGGGTACGAAGTTCCAGTATGCACACTATAGCACTGGCCAGAAGAAAGGGGAAAATGACGTTTGTGATGAGACAGAGGCCGCTGACGGCGGTCAGAAAGAATATCCGGCCGGATTTCGCTCCGCCCTGCATAAATCGGCTCAACAACCAGAACCGGTGTACGATGACTGCCAATAAAACTATAACCGCGGCATTAAGCAGCATACTGCCTGCTCCCAACTCCCCCGCGTTCTTCACTAATCCTTTCGCTCTTGTCTCAACGTTCCCAGCCGGCGGCGGGACCTTTGGCCCATCGCCATTGCACCACCAATAAAACAATTTATAATAGCATAAATCGGCGTTTTTGTCATCAAGAAATTTGTCTTCGATGATCCCCCGGTCAGCGGCGGGGCATCATCTGCTGCCGATGGTTTCGACTTCGGAGAGGACCTCTCCATAGAGCCAATGGCCGGAGGCAGACGTGATGCGCGCGTTAACGAGATCCCCGATTTCAAGATCGCGGCTGCAGATTGAAACCGGGCGGAAACCGTCCGTGCGCCCGCTCATGG
>JASJYE010000249.1 GCA_030123645.1 Candidatus Hydrogenedentota bacterium
CGACGGAGACCTAGACATATTCCAAACGCGGTTTCAAGTGGACTTTTAGATCTATCGGGGGTCAAGAACATAGCTGACACCATCTGATTGTGATTAGATTTTAGGGATTTTAGGGACACCATATTCAATTCATCGGTTTCTCAGGGACAGCGCCGGATCTGGTACAGAATGAAGTATGGTGTCCCTAAAATTCAATCATTGCGAGGACCGAGCACGGCCTGTAAAATGACTGAAGGGTGGGCTTGAGTTCGGCCAGTGCACAAGTGAAGCACGTCCTGGGCTTCATCATTGACTCTCACTTCGATCATGTGGATCATTACCTAAGACTGGTGACTGTGGAGCTGGTGAAAAACCAATCGATCGCCCAAAAACAGGGACTGTACCAAGCGAAGCGAGGCACGAGCGGAGACGGGACTGTCCCTGCTTTTGGGCTTTTCGCGAAATCGACTCTACCAACTTTACGAACGCCGCCCTCTGCCTTTGCGAACAATCAGACTTTTTCACCAGCTCCACTGTCCTCTATTTATACCTGGTCCGTCATACTGCAATCGTCCACGTAGGTTCGCCAACCGGACCCTAACCCGGTTCTCGTTCACTGCGATTCGATGTAGGCCACGAGGTGGGCCATTTCGCCGGGCTGGAATTGAGGCCACGCCACGTTAATATAACGGGTCGCGGCGTCCATGAGCGGGGCGTGGTTCCACATGGCCGCGATGATTCCGGGGGCGTCGGCGAAATCCATGCTGGCCACATCGATGCCTTTCATGTCGTGGTCTTGTCCCGGCCCGTGGCATTTCACGCATCCCTTGTTCGCGAAGAGTTCCCTGCCCCGTTGGGGGTCGCCGGGTTTATCGACGAAGCTGGCGAAATAGAGGTAGGCCGTGAGGTCGGAGAATTCTTCGGGCGATAACTGGGGGAAGGGGACATTCTCGGCTTCCATGGATTCCCACATGCCGGGCTCGTGATTCCACATGGCGGCGCCAATTTGCGACAGGACTCCGCCGAAGCGGCGCGATGCGAGGGCGGGGGCCATGTCACCACCTTCGCCGGCGACGGAATGGCACTGCAGACACGCCTTTGTCTCGACGAGGTCTTCTCCCTTCTCGGGGTTGCCAGGCGGCAAGTAGATATCGGCGGCACGCTCTTCAGGATTGGCGTCGCGGCGAATGAACGCCAGGATATCTGCAAGGTCGTTGGCTTCGTACACTGGGCGCGGCAAGTTCCTTTGTTTCAACGCTTCATTCTTGGCCTTGCTGCCGTTCCACAACGCGCTGGCGAAGAAGGCCGGCGACCGGTACGACTGGAAACGGTCGAGCGGGATGCCGTTTTCGTGGCCGTGGTTGCCCACCGTGTGGCATTCTGCGCACCGATTTCGACGAAACACCAACTCGCCTTGGGCGGCGTCGCCTGGGTCGCCGAAGTAGCCGAGGTAATAGATGAAGGTGATCAACTCGACCATTTCGTAGCTGCTTAGCCAGGGCCGTTCGAGCTTGAGTCGCTTGTACTCCGCCTCCATTCCTGGCTGGTGGTTCCAAAGGACGCCGGCAATGTCGAGGAAGGTCAATGCGGCGCGGGCCTTGCCGAGATCGGGGCCTTGCGCGCCGCCGAGGCCGTGGATGGCGTGGCAGGTGTTGCACCCCTTGACCATGAAGAGCCTGCCGCCCACGACGGGGCTTCTGATGGCGCGGTAAAAGGGCGCTTCTTCATCTTCGCCGAACGCGCCCAATACCGGCGCGAGGACGGCGGCCGCCGCGCACAACAGAAGCGCAGGGCGAATGCCCGGTATTCTTCTAGTCTTCGACACCTTCGCTCACCTCTTCACGCTGATTGAATAACACGCCAATGAACACGTACCAGAACACCCCGAGGAGGGTGAGGAAAACGGGGATGGCCACAATGGATATGGCGATGGACGCGGAGGGGGCGTCTTCCAATTTCCGCGATAGGAGGATGAGGTGGCCTATCCAGAAGATGACGGCGCCCACATAGGCCGTGAAGCCCAGCGGCATAAGCCACTGAACGATGACGATCTGCCAGGGATCCTCGAAGCGCCGCACCGCCTGAAGGTCTTTTCTATCTATAAACCGGACTTCCTTCTTTAGCCCGGACTCTTTTGCTTGCAATCCAGGCGCTTCCATCGAGTCCGGCGCGTCCGCGCCTTCCGGCGTGTCTGGCAAATACCCACGAACGCGTTCGTTGAGTTCCTCCAGGCCGGTGGTGCGGCCCTCGCGGACCTCCCAGATGGAAATGATGGGGAAAATCCGCGTGAACACCATGAAAAATAGGATGAACAGGGCAAAACACCCGGCCGTCTCGCCCCACTCGACCCATGTGGGGAAATAGTGGACGGTCTCGTAGTGCATTCGGGGATTGGCGAGCGTGGGGACGATGATGATAATGCGCTCAAACCACATGCCGGCGCACACCGAGATGGAGGCGATGAGAGTCTTGGGGATGACGTTTTTCTTCCGGTTGCAGAGGGCCGCCATGGGAATGACGAGATTGCACACGACCATGCCCCAGAAGTACGGCGCGTAGGTCCCGTTGATTTTCGACCAGAAGACCTTCATCTCTTCCGGCTCGCCGCCGTAGAAGGTAGTGAGATACTCCGCGAAAGTGAAATAGGTCCAGAGGAGAGTCATGGCCAAGAGCAGACTGCCAAGATTGCGAAAGTGGATTTCCTTGATATAGGCCTCCAGTCGATAGGCCTTGCGGATCACGACCATGGCGATAATCAAGGCGCCGATTCCCGAGAAGATGGCGCCGACAACGAAGTAGGGTCCGAAAATGGTGCTGTGCCACATGGGTTGGAGCGTCATGGAGAACACGAAGGAAACGACCGTGTGGACCGACACGGCGATGGGAATGACGAGAATGGACATGACGGTGATGGCGCGCCCCAGTGCCTTCATCTGCTTTTTCGTGCCGCGCCACCCCACGGCGAGGATGCGGTAGAACCAGCGCCCATGCTTGACGGTGTCGCGGAGGAGGGCGATGTCGGGAATCATGGGCAGCCACAGATACAGCGTGCTGGCCGTTAAATAGGCGGTGATGCTCGTGGCGTCCCACAGGAGCGGCGACTGGTAGCGCCCGTGCAGGATTACGTTGAGGGCCCGGTCGGACCGGCCCAAGTCGACCAGGATGTTAAGGCCTCCAATGCCCAGAACCATCACGGTGATGACCTCGGCCATGCGCGTGATGGGGCGGCGCCACTCGGCCTGGCACAGGCGGAGAATGGCCGAGATGAGGGTGCCTGCGTGGCTGATTCCGATGAAGAAGACGAAGTTGGTGATGTAAAAGCCCCAGGCGACGCCATCGTTGAGGCCGGTCACGCCCAGTCCCCGGCGGTACTGGTACACGAACGAGAAGACCCCGAAGGCGATGACGATAAGAAGAACGGCGGACACGCGGTAAGATCTGCGCGACGAAGCCATGATGGGGTCGAGCATGATCGCGTCCGATTCGTAACTGTAACTGCTAGACTTCAATGGCTTCGCCTCTCTCGAGGTAATACACTTTCGGCGCTGTCCCCAGTTCCTCCATAAGCCGAAACGCGCGGTTGCTGCGCGCCGACCGCGACACGTCGCTGCCGGGGTCGTCTAGATCGCCGAAGATGATGGCGTCGGTGGGACAGCTTTGCTGGCAGGCTGTTTGATATTCGCCGGGAGCGAGCTCGCGCTTCTCGAAGGCCGCCTGGTCTTTGGCTTTCTGCAAGCGGTGGTGGCAAAACGTGCACTTCTCGACGACGCCCTTCTCGCGCACCGACACGTCGGGGTTGAGATGGTTCTTCATGATCTGGGGAATTTCATTCTTGTACCAATTGAAATACTTGGCGGTATAAGGGCAGGCAACCATGCAAAAGCGGCAACCAATGCAGCGCTCGTAATTCTGGGCGACCAAGCCCTCTTCGGCCCGATACGTCGCGTTGACGGGGCAGACCTTCGTGCACGGGGAATCTTCGCAATGAAAACACGGCCGGGGCAAAAAGCGAACCCGCGCGTTCTCGCCCTCGCCGTGGACTTCGCGAATGATCTCCATCCAGCTTATCCCTCGGCCTAGTTTGGCTTGTTCCTCGCCCACGAATGGGATGTTATTCTCCGACTTGCACGCGATTACGCAGGACTGACAACCCGTGCAGCGGTCAAGGTCGATTACCATTCCCCATCGTGCCATGCCGCACTCCTTTCTTAGCTCGTGACGATGCGGACCCGCGTCGCCTTGCGGATCCCCAGTCCACTTGACGGTCCCGCCTTGTCTTCAATGAGGTCGCCTGGATCGACACCTCGATTCTTCGCCCAACGTCCACCCGCGGCGCGCCCGAGGCCCACGGGTATAGAAACCACTCCTGGCGTCGTTCCTTCGTACAATCGCACTTTCACGCGAACTTCTCCGGCCGGCGACTGCAATGTCACCATGTCGTCATGGCCGATGCCCAGTTTTTGCGCCACGTCCGGGTGGATTTCGACCCAGCTATCCCAACTCGCGTGGATGTGGGACGTCATGTCCTCAAGAAGCCACGGCATGTT
>JASJYE010000250.1 GCA_030123645.1 Candidatus Hydrogenedentota bacterium
TAAAAACGACTATGCCGCCGGATATCCAGCTACTGACCCTGACGGCGGCGTCCATTGGTTTTCTCCATACGGTGCTGGGGCCTGATCACTATCTGCCCTTTGTGATGATGAGCCGGGCGCGGGGGTGGTCCCTGGCGAAGACGGCGTGTATCACCACGGCCTGCGGCGTGGCGCACATCCTGAGTTCGTTGGTGCTGGGGAGTATCGGCATTGGGCTGGGCTTCGCGGCCGCGCAACTTGAAACGCTCGAAGCCATTCGGGACAGCGTGGCTGCCTGGGCGCTCATCTGTTTGGGATTCGCCTATTTCCTGTGGGGCCTGCGGCGGGCCATCAAGAACCGGCCCCATTCGCATTGGCACGCCCACGACGAGACGGGCCCGCACACGCACGGGCACGGGCACATGAGACACCATGCCCACGTACACGCGGGGGAGGAGGCAGGAAGCCTGACCCCGTGGTTGCTCTTTGTGATATTCGTCTTCGGACCCTGCGAAGCGCTCATTCCCGTCTTGATGTATCCGGCGTTTACGAGAAGTTTTTCGGGCCTGCTTTTGGTTACGGGGGTGTATGGGGGGGTCACCCTGATAACGATGCTCAGTATTGTACTTTTGACCACGTGGGGCGCCAATCTGCTCCCCTTAGGCAAGATGGAGCGCTATACCCATGCCGCGGCCGGCGCGGCTATCTGCCTCTGTGGTGTGGCCATCAAAGTGCTGGAGGTCTAGCAGGCCATAGTGAATTGGCACGCCGCCGACAGGGATGGGCCTTGTGGCGGTAACCCTCTTTTAAGAGAAGTGGAGGCTAACTGACGATGAGTACCCTTAGCACACATGACGATTACACCACCCTTGCAGGGCAGCTGGGCTTTGCAGATTCCAAACGGTTTCGGGCCGTTTTGGAAAATCTTATGACACCCGATCAAGCGCGGATTGCGGCCGCGTTACCCGGTACGGCCGCGGACGTGGCGGACAAGACGGGCTTCGACGAAGCCCTCATCAAGAAAGAACTAGAGGAGCTGTTCTTCAAGGGGGTCCTGTTTCCCAGAGGCGACTACGGCAAGCGGGAGTTCTACCGTTTCACGCGCTCCGTGGGCCAATTTCACGATTCGAGCATGGCGCACCAAGATCTCGACATAGTAAAAGACGTCGAACTCTTCCGTCTCTGGCATGAGTTCTGCATCGAGGAATACTACCCCATCGTGGGTGAGCGACAAGCCCAAAGCCCGGGGCCGTCGACCCGGGTCGTCCCGTCGTACAATGCGCTCAAAGATATCCCAGACTCAGAGATCCTGCCCTGCGAAGATTTTCGCGAACTCATTAAGGCCCAGGAGCTCATCGCCGTGGTTCCCTGCCCGTGCCGGTACCGCACCGCCGCGGTTGGCGAGCCTTGTCAGCACTGCGACGAAATAGACCGCTGGAACTGCATTCAATTCGGCCGTGCCGCCGAGTACGTGCTCGCCCGTGGCTCGGGCAAGAAACTCAGCACGGAGGAGGCCCTGGACTTGGCGGAAAAGTGCGAAGAAGACGGCCTCATCCACATCTGGATGAACACGACGGTCATGACGGGCATGCACTTCAGTTGCCAGTGTTGCCAGGATTGCTGTATCAGCTACGTGCCCATGCAGTTGCGGGACGAATCCGCCAGCAAAGTCTGGGCGAAAGCGCGCTTCGAAGCGTTTATCGACCAAACCAAATGCGACGGCTGCCAGGATTGCGTTGAACGGTGCCATTTCGATGCAATTGAAATGGTCAAGCCCCAGGCCCTTAACGAAAAGAAACGTTCCAAGAAACTAAAAGCAATAATCGAACCTGAAAAATGCTGGGGATGCGGCGTCTGTGTAATCGGCTGCGAAGACAAGGCCATCGGCTTCAAGACCGTGAGACCCGTCGAGCACATTCCGGTTCCGGCATGACCAAACACCAAATCCGCTCAGCGAGGGGGCGGGGTAGTTTCGTCAACCGCTGGCGGAGGCGGCGGGAATCGAATTGCTGCTATAATTGGTTGTAATAAGAGATTTCTGGAAGATGCAATTATGCCTGTTGCCCCTAAAGTCGCCCCCAAACATTTATCCGTTCACGTGCAGGCCACTCCACACTTTTGCTGATGGACATTGTTGGTTTGGCATTCCATCTGCGTAAGGTTGAGTAGCGGGTCTAACTAACCCCCTTTTGAGAAAAATGGAGTTCAAGAATTATGAGTACGGTTAGCACAGATGACAATTACACGACCCTCGCGGCACAGTTGGGATTTTCTGAGTCCAAACGGTTTCGGGCCATTTTGGAATATCTTATGACGCCGGACCAAGCACGGATGGCGGCCGCGTTACCCGGCACGGCCGCGGACTTGGCGGACAAGACGGGCTTCGACGAAGGCCAAGTGGCCGAGGCGCTGGACGCCCTGTTCTTCAAGGGGGTCGTCTTTCCGAAAGGGGATTTCAAGCAACGCGAATACTACCGTTTTGCCCGAAGTGTCGGCCAGCTCCACGATGCGACCCAGGCAACTCAAGAGCTGGACATAGACGACGATGAAGATTTCTACCGCTTGTGGCACGATTTCGTGATGAACGAGTGGTACCCCGTGCTAGGGAAGTACCAGGCCGCTTTGCCAAAACCCTCGTCGCGAATCGTCCCCTCGTACAAAGCGCTGAAGGGCATCCCAGAGTCAGAGATCCTGCCCTGCGAAGATTTTCGCGAGTTACTCAAGGCCCAGGAACTCATCGCCGTCGTGCCATGCGCCTGCCGTTATCGGACCTCGTCCGTGGATGAACACTGTGAGCACGCCGAGGAAGAAGAGCGTTGGAACTGTCTTCAATTCGGCCGTGCCGCCGAATACGTGCTGGTCCGCGGCTCGGGCAAGAAACTTAGCGTGGACGAAGCGCTGGAACTGTTGGATGAGATAGAAGAAGATGCGCTACTCCATATCTGGCCCAACAATACCAGCATGACGGGCGTACACACGAGTTGCCAATGTTGCCGGGATTGCTGTATGAACTTCGTGCCGATGGATATGTTGAACGAGTCCATCGGGAAGGTCTGGGAAAAAGCGCGCTTCGAAGCCGTCATCGACCAAGCCAAATGCGAGGGCTGTCAAAAATGCATGGAACGATGTCACTTCGACGCAATCGAAATGCTCAAGCCCGAGGCCACCGACCATAAGAAGAGTTCCAAGAAACTAAAATCAAAAGTCATACCCGACAAATGCTGGGGCTGCGGCGTTTGTGTAGTAGGCTGCAGAGAAAACCATGCCATCAGCCTCAAGATCGTGAGGCCCGTCGAACACATTCCCGTCCCGGCATGACCAAAGGCCAAACCTGTCCCTCCCGAGAACTCGCACTTCTTGTGTCGCAATCACTCAAAGGTTGCCGCACAAGCGGGTGAACCTCGCGTGCAGGAACGTTTTACCGCGCGAGGTCGCTGGTGTCGGGGTCGCCGCCGAGGCGGACGATGGTGTCCTCCGAGTGACCCGCTGCAGACAGGGGCCGCCGGATATCCGCCTCCAGGTCAGGGACGTAATAGCGGAGGAAGGACCCTGTGCCTTCTACATCGAAGTCGGTCGCAGAGCCGGCGACCATCAGGGCTGAGCCGGGTTTCAGGTCCTGGGCGGTCCCCTGCGACTTCACGGTGAAATCGCCCGATATGCCAAGCAGCAAGACGAAGGACTCGCCACGCGTGTCGCAGTTGTAGCGACCCGCGAGATCGACGCGCTCCGCGGCGAAGTGCCGGCAGGCCGCCAGAACGGAGATTCGCGCCGCGCCGGACGCATAGGCGGCGGGTCGCGCGGCGCCGGCATGTTTGGAGCCAAATTGGGTGACATCCATGGCTTTTTCGAGATCGAGATTGCGCGGGGTGCCATCCGCTTGAACTCGACCCCAGTCGTCCACGCGGTACGTGATGTCACTATTTTGCTGGATTTCAGCGAGTAGAGATCCGCCGCCGATGGCGTGGACAGTACCGGCATCGACAAAAACGGCAGTACCCTCACGCGCGGGGAATCGGATCAGCAGGTCTGCCAACGAACCTGCCTTCAGCGCGGCCTCGAACTCTTCTCGAGTGGTCTTGGGCGGCATGCCGCAGTAGAGCATGCTGTCCTCATCGCCATGGAGAACGTACCACATTTCCCGCTTGCCCACATCGGGCTCTCCCCAGCGGGCCGCGGCCTCATCGTCGGGATGGACCTGTATCGAGAGTTTGTCCCCTGCGTCAAGCAACTTCAGAAGCAACGGAAAGCGTCCGTGCACCGTGAGCTGCGCCCGGGTACCCAAAATTCGCGCCGGATCGTCTTCGAGAAGCTGTCGCAGGGATTGTCCCTTATGGGGTCCATCGGCAACCACGCTCACGTGTTGGGGGTGGTCCGCAATCATCCAGGCCTCGCCAATGCGAGTCCCGCCCGGCGTCGCCTTATGATAGATCCTGCGAAGCGCGTCGCCGCCCCACATGCGCTCGACGTAGCCCTCTTCGAAAGCCAAAAGCGTCACTATCCACGTTCCTTTCGGATGACCGGCGCTATGTAGGATATCAAACGGCGGG
>JASJYE010000251.1 GCA_030123645.1 Candidatus Hydrogenedentota bacterium
TCCTTTCGTATGTAGCTCTGGGCTACGGTTCCTGTTTTCTCGAATCACAGTCTAAGCTGCGAACATGCGATCCGGGCCGGTCGGTCCATTTTGTCTAGGGCACGCGTGCCCGCCGGAACCGTCAGTCTGCGGTCATAATTACGCCGAATCTCCAAGCCATAATCACGAGAAGTGCCAAAACGATTCTGTAGTAGCCGAAAACTGCGAAGCTCCGATGCCGGATGTAGCGCATGAAAGCCGCGATCGCGCCATAGGCGACCCCAAAGGAAACGAGCGATGCCACAGCCAGCACCAGCCATTGTTCTGTTGTAAAGTCCAGACCCGATTTTGCGAGTGAGTAGGCCGTCGCAGCGATCATCGTCGGGATGGCCAGGAAGAAGGAGAATTCCGCCGCGGCAGGCCGGCTCGCACCCAGCAGGATTGCGCCGATAATCGTCACTGCGGACCTCGAAGTACCGGGAATCATCGCGAAACATTGGATAAGCCCGATAACGAGCGCCATTCGGAACGTGATGTCCGTCACCAAATTCATCGTTACGCGATGCTTAATTCGCTCGACGAAGATTAGTATCACGCCGCCCAGAAAAAGCGCGAGGGCGACGGGCAAGGGGGAGAACAGGTGGGCCACTATATAGTCATGAGCGAAAAAGCCGATGACTAGGGCCGGGAGTACGGCGACGAGAATCTTGGCCCAGAGTTGGCACAATTCGTGTCGGCGTTCATCCGACGAGCCAAAGGGCCATAGATCCTTCCAGAAATAGACTAGGACGGAGGCTATTGCAGGCAGTTGGACGATGACGGTGAATTCATTCCGAAAGCCTACGTCGTCCGACAGCACTAGAAACTCATCGATGAGGATCAGGTGGCCTGTGCTGCTGATAGGAAGGAATTCAGTCACCCCTTCGACAAAGGCAAGGAGCACCGCCTTTAGATAGATCACTCAACGTCCCCCCGTCGAGACAGCGACTTCACGTTTTACGGATATTATCACGATGGGGCCGGTCATGCCTATAGCGTCCGGCCTGCATCATAACGGCGCATTCTCTAAAGTGGGATAATAAAACCGCGCCGGATTCCTCGGTTCCCAGCACAGACGCTCCAAGTCGCAGGTGCCGGTGTTGTCAAAGTGCACGCCTTCAGACTCGAGGAGCATCTTTTGGATGATAGGCCGCTCGACCTGCGACCGCGCACTGATTTGGCCCTTGCTGTTGATCACACGTTGCCAGGGAATATGGCCGGGACTCGCCCGCATTGCGTAGCCGACTGCCCGCGCCGCACGGGGTGCTCCCAGAATCGTCGCAATCTGGCCGTAGGTCATCACGCGACCTTTGGGAATCTTGCCCACGATGCGGTAGACCGCTTCGTAGAAGTTTTGGGCTTCGGCGCCCCTGGCTTTGACTGTGCGCCGCCCGTTTCGTTTTCCGGCCACGAGACTAACAGCCCCCTATAAGGTCAAGTTGTCTTGAATGCTTTGGACGGCCCTTTCGATGTCTTCTCTGTGCCCGAAGGCGCTCAAGCGGAAATAGCCTTCGCCGCTCGGGCCGAACCCAGACCCCGGTGTACCCTCTACATGGCACTCGTCCAGGACCTTGTCGAAAAAGGCCCAAGATGGCATTCCGCCGGGCGTCTTCATCCACACATACGGCGCGTTGTCACCGCCGTAGCAAGTGATGCCGAGGCCCTCCAGGCCTTGGCGAATGGTTTTTGCGTTGGCCATGTAATAGCCCACGAGTTCCTGGGATTCCTTCTGGCCTTGTTCCGACAGGATCGCAAGCCCGCCCTGTTGCACGATGTTCGAAGCGCCATTGAACATCGTCGTCTGACGCCGCAGCCAGAGATTGTTGAGCTCTCCGGGCGCGGCGTCCTCGCAGACGAGCGCCTTTGGGACGACCGTCCATCCCAGGCGTACGCCGGTGAAACCGGCTTCTTTTGAGAAGCTGCTAATTTCGATCGCGCATTCCTTGGCCCCCTCGACTTCATATATGGTGCGTGGGAGGCGGCGGTCAGAGATAAACACGGCATAGGCGGCGTCGAAAATAATGACGGCGCGGTGTTCGCGCGCGTAATCGACGAAAGTCTTGAGTTGGCCCAAGGTCGCGGCGGCGCCTGTGGGATTGTTGGGGCTGCAGAGATAGATCAAGTCCACTTTGCGCCCGGGCAGAGCGGGAAAGAATTGGTTGTCCTCCGTGCACGGCATGTAGACGAGCCCTTCATACTGTCCATCAGCGCCCCCGCCTGTGCGTCCGCCGATAACGTTGCTGTCGACGTAGACCGGATAGCCCGGATCCTGTAGGGCCACGGCATTGTCCTGTCTGAAAATGGACTGAATGTTCGCCGAGTCGGGCTTGGCGCCGTCGCTGATGAAAATCTCTTCTATGTCGAGCGCAACTCCATAATTTTCGTAGCGCTGGGCCAACGCCTCCCTCAGCGCCTGGGCCCCCTGCTCGTCGCCGTATCCGCTGTACGTTTCTGGCCTCGCGAGCAGGTCCACGCCCTCGTGCAGGCCCGCGACCACTGTGGGCGTCAACGGCTCCGTCGTATTGCCGATACCAAGCCTCATGACCGAGACATTCGGGTTGTTTTCGAGAAAGGCGCGCGTGCGCATCTCGATTTCAGGGAAAAGAAATCCCGCCTGAAGCTTACGGTAGTGCGGGTTCACGTTGGCCATGTGAGATCCTCTCCTGGAGCGATGCACAGCGTATCGAGTGCGTGACGGAAGGCATATCTTAGGACATGCAGCGATGGCGGGTCTAGTTTGACAACAAAGAGACCCAGAGTAAGCTAAACCAGGCGCCCCCGCATGACCGTGAGGGCTTGGCCGCCCGCCCGGACCTGATCGTCGTCCTCCCTTAGCCTGACATAACCGCCGCGGGCCGAGGCCTGATAGGCCTTAAGGGTCGACTTGCCGAGGGATCCTTGCCAATAGGGTCCAAGCAGGCAGTGTGCGGAGCCGCTCAGGCCTTAGACCAGAGGCGATTGATGCGTATCATGGTGTGCAGGCCAAAGGGATTAGGTCGTAGGCGATTTGGCGGTTTTAGCACTTGAATTTATGCCGAAAAACCGAGCTAATCCCCGCATTTTCCTTACTTTCTTGCCCTTGGAGCTCCCTCCTGATATAGTGGGCCTCTTCAAATGTCTTGATGTCGTAAACAGATTACCTCCTCCTGGGTGAACGATCGGGAATTGAGGGGACACATGTGCCGGATATTTTGCATCGTGGCGGCTTACTGCGCATTCCTCGCCACCTCTCCGGTAGTCGCCGATTCCATCACCATCGATGGCAAACGCTACGAGAACGTCTATATCGATTCCGGGGCTTCCATGTATTACATCCAAAACCCGGTCGACGGGTCAATGGTGAGCGTGCCCAAAGCGATGGTTAACGATTCGGACATCACGATTACGGCTGACCGCGCCGCGCGCCGCAAACTCCGTGAGGCGTGGAAGGCCCAGCGCTTAAAGCGGACCGAGGGTCTCCCGCTGACGATTTCGTACCAGGAATGGCGGGACAAGCTTAATACGACTCGCCCCTCCTCGGCGCCTCAAAACGCGGCGATGAGGGGCAACGAAATCGTGTCAAAAAAAGGCATCCGGGCCGTGCAGAACCGTGACGGAGTGCTGCAATTCACGAACAGGCCGAGACGTTCAAGGTCGCCTACCAGCGGCCGGAAGATATTTGTGGGCAAAGACGGCGTGGCCATCGTGACCAACCGGCCCCAGAAATTTCAAGGAAGAGGCGAGTACGAAGAGATTATTCTGCATTATGAATTGATCGACGTACCTGAGCGGTTTCGTTCGGCGCCGACGCGTTCCAGTGGGCTCCTTACCGCGTCTACTCTTGACGACATCATTGAGTTCTATGCGAAGAGGCATCGACTGGATAAGAACCTGGTGTACGCGGTGATTAAGGTGGAGAGTGGCGGCAATCAGTATGCGGTGTCGCCGGCCGGCGCGCGCGGGCTGATGCAGCTTATGCCTGGAACGGCGATCGAGATGGGCGTGAAAGACATTTTCGATCCGGCGGAAAACGTCGCCGGGGGCACGCAGTACCTGAGCAAGCTCCTCACGCTTTATAAGGGAAAAACAAGCATGGCACTGGCGGGTTACAACGCCGGTCCCGGGAACGTGAAGAAATACGGCGGTGTGCCACCGTTCAAGGAAACGCGGGATTACATCCGGCTTGTCCAGAAATACCAGCGCCAATATAAGCGCAGCGGGATGCCGCAATTTAACGTTGCGAGTTCGAAGCCCGTCGATCGAGGCTACCTTCCGCCGGGGAGTAACAAGTACTACCGGATCGTCCTTAACAACGGCCTGACCGTGTCCGCTGAAGAGGTCTATGTCGAGGACGGCCGCTATATCTGGATTCTTAAGGGTCGCTCCAGGAGTATCGCGGAGAGTCAAGTACTCGCGGTCTACGAACCTTCCTAACCCGGATAGCTCCCCGGAATGAATCACCCTACCGTGTCATTGCGAGTTCGAACCCGCTGTGCGGGAAATTGGGATAAGGAACCAC
>JASJYE010000252.1 GCA_030123645.1 Candidatus Hydrogenedentota bacterium
TTACAGAGAGAGGTACACCGAAGTCCGACAAACTGCTAGGCACGGCGCCCGTTCATAGGCCTGCGAATAAAATCACGGAGAAGGGTCGATTGGTGTGCTAAGACGTGAAAGGCTAGGAAAACGCGAAGCGCTGCCGCGGCATGGTTGCCAATTGACAGAGACGGTGATACACTGACCACGCTGCGTTGAGTTGTGTGGATTGGCCCTAGGAATGCGAAGTGTCCACGAAACTCAACATGCACTGCGGGCACCAAGGCACCCCGACTCTTGGGGCCCGCTTTATTCTGTGAGGCGATACTGTTCCACTTCTATTGAAAGCTGTCCAAGAGGTAGGCCCGCGAAACTCACTTGACTGCAGTTACCCTTGGGGAAGGAGTGACTTGAGATAGATATCAAGCGTTGCTGCCTCACAAGCCTACCTCTTGGCCAGCCTTCGTTCTTGATGCTTATGTCCCTATGCGCGCTATAAGATCTTTTATGTGGACCTCCCGTTTTCCGTCTGCAACATCCGGCACAAGTATCACGAAGATGTGTGTAAGATTCTCGCGTTTATCGCCCGTATTTTTTATCTCGTAAGAAGTCACTCCCGGATTTGAGAATACGGACCCATCGATGCGGCTTCGGAACAACGATTCGCTCCGGTCGTTGTAAACAAATATCTCGTAGTCCGCGTACTCGACAAAGGCCTTCGCCGGCTCCCATTCGAGAATAATCGCTTCCACGGGCTTGTCTAAGGTGTCGACGATATATCCGGGCCGGCCGGAGACCTGCGACGTCCTATGCAGCGGCTGTATACGGCTGGCGAAAAGTGTTCGCGCCTCGTCATCGGCGACAATATGCCGCGCCCACTCCGTTGCGAGCGCTATGTCCGCATCCCGCGGGCGAATCGAGGTCTGCCCCGGTGACACAGAAGCGGTCTGGCCCCGCCTGATGATGGTGAATACGGACTCGTCCGCAGCGCTTACGAGCTGCACCTCGCCTTCTTCGACTATGACCGTCGTCCGTTCCGATCCGACCCTTACGTCAAAGCGCGTGCCGAAGACCGTGATCTCGCCCATCGGTGTCAGTACCTTGAAGAGCTGTTTGCTCCCGGCCACGTCGAGAAAGACATGGCCCTTCTCCAGGCTCAGCTTCCGATCGTCGTGTACAAGCACCCGCGTGTTCTCTGCTGCGCGCAGTTCCGTCGGCCCCAGCAACATCAGCATCAGAGAGGACTTTCCCCCAGTCTCGAAGCGGTCCCCGTGCGACCAGAGCGTCCCCACTCCGGCATCATGGCGGACCGTGCTGCGATTCTCGTATTTGTCCACCTCACCCGAGCTAAAAGCAACAATCCCGATCGTGCCCTGAGCCATCGCCGGCGGCGGCCAGTTCTCGTTGAGTACCGCCGCCAGGAAAACCAGCAGCACGGCCGCGGCGATAGGCACCAGGCGCACAAGCCTCTCACGCCGTCGCGTCGGGTGTTTTGCACGAAAGTTGACCCCGGCGACATCGATCGCGGATTGCCCCATCTCCGGCAGGTGTTCCAGGACATATTGCGTCAAGTCTCGATCGAGCCGCACCGCAGAAAAAGTCTCAAATAAATGCGCGGAAGTACGCTGGAAACTGGCCAATTGGACTCGGCAGTCGTGACATTCCGCGATATGCTGTTCCAATATCACGTGGTCGGAACCGTGCAACTCGCTATCGACATAGGCTTGCAGGCGATTAGCTATTTGCGTACACTTGGCCACTCTTGCTCTCCGTCGGCGCCTCTCTCAAACTCTGTCAGCAATGCGCGCAGCTGGCGGCTTGCCCGATGCAGGATACCGCGAACCTCTGCTATGGACTCGCCGGTAAAGTCGCTGATCTCCTGATAACTCAGCTCCTGCAAATACCGCAGCACCACCGGCAAGCGGTAGCGCTCGGGCAGGCTGTCAATCGCCTTTTGCACCTGCTCAAGTCTTTCGCGTCTCTCAGTTTTCCCGCGAGGACCTTCGCGCGCATCTTCAATTGATAACGTCCGCTTATACGGCAGCGGCGTCTCCGCCGCGAGGCGTCCACTGTGTCGCCGCAACCAGTTCGCGGCGGTCCGCGTCGTCACCTGCTTCAACCAGGAAGCGAATTTCTCCGGGTCCTTCAGCCTCGGCAGACTTCTATACCCTGCAAGGAGTGCATCCTGGGCGATATCTTCGGCCGCGCCGTGCCGCCCAGCGTAGTAAAACGCCGTCGCATAGACCGCCCCTTGATATCGTTCAACGAGCGTCCCGTATGCGTCCGTATCGCCCGACAGACATCGGCGGACAAGCTCCGCGTCCTCAAATTGCATCGCCTAATCTCTCCGCTCCGCATATTGAGCATGGACCCGATCCGTCGGCATAACCCTCCTGCAAGTAACTAGACGTGGCAATTTCCACTGGGATCGGCATGGGGCGTTCCAGATTTGAACTATAGTCTCGTCAAAGCGGCTGATATTGAAGAATACCATCCACGTGACAACAATGCGCCTCTCCGCATTCTTCCTGCGCCTCCATGTGGCCGACCGCGATGGAGAGTCCAAGATGGATATGCTGCGCGGGCAGATCGGGAAAGAGTCCACGCGAGATTTCGTAGGGTGTCCGTTTCCCCGATTTCATGAGCTTCATCACCTGTCGTCCGCGGCGCTCCTGCCGCTCGAGGATCCTGTCGACGACTGCCACGTGGTCCTCGAAAGGCTCGCCGTGGCCCGGCAGGCAGATCCCCAGGTCGAGTTCCCTCGTCCGCGCCAGCGAGCGCTGATAAAGCACCAGACTCTTCGATCTCGATTGACCCGGTTCCGGCTGTTGTAGAGTCGGATTTGGGTTGGTACCGGGCAGGATGTGGTCGCCCACGAAGGTAATGCCCAATTCGGGCTGGGTCAAGAGCGTATCGGAGGGCGAATGGCCCGGAACGTGATATGCCGTATACCCGAGCGCCTGTTCCCCATCTTCGAGCACATGCGCCAGGTCGAAAGGTTCCGAGAAGGTGCGAAACTTCTCGTAAAACGAGTTTGCCTCTTCCTTGATCTCCGACGGGACGCCGAACTCCTCGAGGATCCCGAGGTAGAACTCCTTGCGCGCTTGCGGGTAGTTGTCCGCGTCGCGGCCCAGCGTGCGCACAAGCGGGTGGCCATAGGAATCGGCCTTCGTTTCTCGCATCAGACGTCCCAGCAGCCCGACGTGGTCCCGATGGCCGTGCGTGACTAACACCGCGCCCAGGTCATTGAGTTTCAGACCGTGTTCCGCGAGTCTTTCGCTAAGAATCCCGTAAGATTCCTCGCTATTGAGCCCCGTATCAATCAAAATCGGGGGGTCGTGTTTCACCAGGAACACCTTCACGGGACCCACGGGGAAGGGCGTCGGCAGCGAGATGCAAACGACGCCGAAGTGCTTCTCGAGCTCGATTCTCGAGGGGGCGGTCTTGGGCATGATAATTAAGGCCTGTGCCTTCGTCCCTAAATCGCGCCGGGAACGGTTATGTAGCTCATGTATCTCTCGATAATCTCAGGGCCGAAGAAGAGATAGATGATTCCCCCTAGGACGATGTATGGCCCAAAAGGCAAATAATGCCCGCCGGGCGTCATGACGTCATCCTCCTCGTCCCCTTCCTCGCTCAACGCGGCCCCAGCATCCTCCGCCCCGTCCTTGGCGCGGCCGATCAGTATCAGCGTCAGGCCGACGGCACTCCCGAAAAAAGACGCAATCACCAAGATCAGCAGCACGCCCCACGGACCGAAGAAGGCCCCGAGCATCGCCATCAGCTTCACGTCCCCGAATCCCATGCCCCGTTTCTTCAAGATGGCAAGGCTCAGCAGGTCGAGACCGTAGAGGAGGCCACCTCCGATAAGCACGCCCACTATCGACCAGAGCGGCCGGGCAAGAAGAAGGCCGCTTTCCGGGTAGACCATCGCCATCACGGCGCAGCCGATGCCGAGGGGAACGCCCGGAAAGGTCACTTCGTTCGGAATGGTCCAATCCGTCAGGTCTACAAAGGTCACCAACACCAAAGACGCTGCCAAAAGCATATAGACGGGCGACGCGAGGGTCATACCGAACTTCCAATACACCAAAAAGAACAGCGCCGCCGTGAGCGACTCGACCAAGGGGTACTGCCAGCTAATCGGAGTGCCGCAATTACGGCATTTCGCCCCCAAGATCAGCCAGCTCAGAATGGGGATATTGTCGTGCCAGGCGATCGGGTTCTCGCACTTCGGGCAGCGCGAGCGCGGCCGGACCACCGACAGACCCTGCGGCAGACGGTGCACGCAAACGTTCAGAAAGCTCCCCACCATGGCCCCAATCACGAACGAAAGCACGCCGAAGAAGGTAGTAAGCGCATCTAAATTCGGCATTTCCATTCAGGGGGCATTCCGAGCGGGATCCAGCGGCGAATGCGAAATTCTACCAATATCCCGCTCGAAAACCAAAGGGACCTGAGACCATCACTGCAAACCCGCATATTTCACCGAATGAATCAGCCCACCGTGTCATTGCGAGTTCGAACCCGCTGTGCGGGAAATTG
>JASJYE010000253.1 GCA_030123645.1 Candidatus Hydrogenedentota bacterium
AACTGAGCCCTGAAGGGGCGAAACAATCGCCTAACGATACACTCCAGCACCACAGCACGATCAACTCCCGCGACGCCTCCCGAAATTCGAGCGCCCGGCCCCCTTAATGCCCCATGCCAATCCTCTGCGTACCTCCGCGCCCTCTGCGGTTAAAGGAGGTTTCTCTTCTTACCTTGGCGGCTTGGCGCCTCTGCGCGAGGTCTTGCGGGGTTTGGGTTGGTTCTTGTTGGGTTCGACGCGGGCTTCGACCATGTCTTTGGCGGCGTGAATGCGTTTGTTGATGAGGTTCTCGGGGATCCCGTTGAGGAAGCGGCTGGTCTCGCACATTTTTTCGCGTCCGTGGCGGTTGCGGGAGAGCGCTTCGAAGAAGGTGATGTGCCGTTGCGCGCGGGTGAGCGCGACGCAGAATAGCCTGCGCTCCTCTTCGATGGTCGCGTCGCGGGCGCTGTGCTCGTGGGGGATCGGCCCCTGGAGATATTTCGACGTCCGAGCCATGTCCCCCCGCTGCACCGCGCCCCAGCAAAGGCCGGGATTGTATCACGAGAGCGGGCGGGGTCACCTATTCCGCGGCGGCGTCCTCAAGTTGCGAGGTGCACAAGGGGGAGTGGGTGGCTTTGTGGGCGATGATGGTGCGGCAGAAGGGGCACTTTTTTTCGGTGGGCTGATCGGGCGTTCTTTCGTCTTTGCCGAGGCGTTCGTTGAGCTCCTGGTCGAGCTTGTTCAGCAAGTGGATGAACAGGAACATCACGATCGTCACGAGCACAAAAGCCAAGATGTTGTTCGTGAACGCGCCGTAATTTATCGTTACCGCGCCAGCCGTCTGCGCCTGTTCGAGCGTTGCGCCGGGCTGGAGCTCCGTCTGCCCTCCTTGAGCAAGATAAACAAATCCTTGAAATCCGCTCTGCCCAGAAGCAGGCCTAGGGGCGGCATAACGATGTCGTTGATGAATGACTTGGCGATGCTCGTGAAGGCCGCGCCGACGGTGAACCCCACGGCCAACTCGATCATGTTCCCTCGCAATGCGAAGGTCTTGAACTCTTCGAGCACTTTCATGGTGCATCCGCCTTTATACCGTCCCCTAAGAAGCCGTCAACACAATCTGCGTCTGTGTGACCAGCGCAGCCAGCTTCCCGTCCTCGGTCTCGAATCGCGTCTGCCAGACCATCGTGGACTTGCCCCGGTGCAGCGGCGTGCATTCCGCCATGATCGTCGTTCCGGTGCGCACCGGGGCGAAAAAATTCGTCTTGGATTCTATCGTCGTCGTTCCCGCGCCTGAAGGAAGGTTGAGTCCAGTCCCGACGGCGCCTAACGAATCCGCCATGGCCATCAACGCGCCGCCGTGCATAATCCCCGGGACAGTGCACAGGTCGTCGCGCACTGCCAGCGACGCTTTGATGCCTTCCGGCGACGCTTCCAAGTACTTGAAGCCGATTTTCTCGGCGAAAGACCCCAGCATGCGCTGGTTTAGAGCTTCCACATCCATCTTCGCACTTCCTTTCGTTCGGGAGCATTCGGTAACCCGCCACCCGTCTGACTCTTGCCACACGGCACGGGCTCTCTCTATACTATATACAAATTGCCCTTCGACGCCGGAACCTGGGAGGCCGGCGCCGCGCACCGCAAATCCGTATCCACCCACCTCCCCGATTTGGCTCATGAATCTTCGCAATGTCCTAGGGAACGAAATCCTCCCGCGCGTGGAGAAACCCTCGCGCTATCTCGGGACGGAAGTCAACAGCACGCATAAGGACCCCGACGCGGTCGATCTGCGCATCTGCATGGTCTTCCCGGACCTCTACGACCTGGGCCTCGGCAATGTCGGCATTCTGATCCTCTATTCGATCCTGAACGACCTCGATTGGTGCTGGTGCGAGCGCGCTTACTCGCCCGCGCCGGACATGGAGGCCGAACTCCGCGCGCGCGGGCTGCCGCTTTTCTGCCAGGAGTCGAAGGATTCGATCGGCGAGATGGACATGATCGGCATCACGCTGCAATCGGAGCTCACGTATACGAACATCCTGAGCGTGATCGACTTGTCGGGCCATCCCCTGCGCGCGGTAGATCGCAGCGACGACGCGCCGCTGTTTTCGCGGGGGGCCCGGCGGTGTTTAATCCCGAGCCACTCGCACCCTTCATGGATTTCTTCGTGATCGGGGAGGGGGAAGACGCGATTCTCGAGATTGCAGACGTGATGCGGGGGCTGAAATCGAAAACGCGCCGCGAGAAGCTCGAGGTACTGTCGCGTCTCGAAGGCGTGTATGTGCCGGAACTCTATCCCTTCGAGACGATGCCCAACGGCCAGATTCTCCCGAAGGAAGATGCGCCGAAGATCGTGAAGCGGGTTGTGGATTCGCTGGACGGCGCGAAGTTTCCGACGAACTACATCGTGCCCTACACGCAGCAGGTCCACGACCGTCTCGCGCTCGAAGTCCTGCGGGGGTGCACGCAGGGTTGCCGCTTTTGCCAGGCGGGCATGGTCACGCGCCCTGTGCGGGAGCGGACGCTCGAAAACATCGACAAACTCATGGAAGAGTCGCTGGCGAAGACCGGCTACGAGGAGATCTCGCTCGTGTCTTTGTCAACCTGCGATTATTCGCGCCCGCATGCGCTTATAGAGCAGGCCGCGGAACGCGCGCTGAAGGATCGTGTCTCGGTGTCGCTTCCCTCGCTCCGGTTGGATTCGTTCTCGGTGGAGATGGCCGACATGGTGACCGACGTGCGCCGCAGCGGGCTGACCTTTGCGCCGGAGGCGGCGACCCCGCGCCTGCGGGCCGTGATCAATAAGTGGATCCCGGACGAGGGGCTGCTGGAGATGGCCGCGGAGGCCTTCAAGCGGAATTGGAAGCATGTCAAGTGCTATTTCATGATCGGCCTGCCAACGGAACGCGACGAGGACATCGAGGCGATCGTGGACCTGTGCAAGCGCACGCTCGCGGTCGGTCGGGCCATCAACTCGAAGGCCCGCGTCCACCTGGGCGTGTCGACCTTCGTGCCCAAGCCCTTTACGCCCTTCCAATGGGCGGCGCAGATTGACATCGAAGAAACCGAGCGTCGCCAGCGCATTCTCGACCGGGGCTTCAAGAAGAGCCCCGGCATTAAGTTTGGGCGGCACGAAGCGAAGACGACCTTCATCGAGGGCCTGATCACGCGCGCGGACCGCCGGGGCGCGGACCTCATCGAGGCGGCGTGGCGCAACGGCGCGCGTTTCGAGTCCTGGGACGAGTACTGCAATCTCGACGCGTGGCTCAAAGCCATCGACGACGTGGACTACGACGTCGCGGCCGAGTTTCGTGAGCGCAGCCTCGATGAGCGCTTGCCCTGGGACCACATCGACGTGCTGATGCCGAAGGAATGGTTCCAGGAGGACTGGAAGCGAGCGCTTGAACTGAAGCACGCGCAGGATTGCCGCGCGGGTAAGTGTCATATGTGTGGCGTCATCTCTCGCGAGCGCGAACTCTGCCAACATATGCTCAAGAACCAGCGGCGCGGGCGTATTGAGGAACGCGACTGGAAGCCCAAGCCCCGGGAGGAATACGTCGAGCCGCCCGCTGTCCAGCGCCTCCGCTTCCGCATCGGCCGCAAGGGCGATGTCCGCTTTCTCTCGCACCTCGAGATGATGAGGGCGTGGATCCGCGCGCTCCGGCGTGCCCGCGCACCGCTGTCGTATTCGCAGGGCTTCCACGCTTATCCTAAGGTGACCTTCGCTGCCGCGGCACCCGTCGGCGAGGAATCGGAATGCGATTACATGGACGTGGTGTTGAAAGAATTCGTCGAGCCGGATGATTTCCTGGGCCGTCTCCAGGCGACGCTTCCCGGCGGCTTTCTGGTTTTCGGCGTTGAAGAAGTCCCTCTTAAGACCCCCTCACTCATGAGCATCGTCTCGGGTGCGGCCTACACCTTTTTCGTTGAAAACGACGAAGTGGAATCGCTTCGCTCGAAGATTGACGCGATTCTTGAGGCCGAAGAAGTCATCATCGACCGAAAGGCCAAGAACAAGCGCTCCGCCCGCGGCAGGGGTCACAGGACTACGCCCCTCGACATCCGCCCCATGATCAAGTCGCTCGCTCTACATGAAACCGCCGACCACGCGGCCACAATCGACTTCAGCTCTACGCTCCACGAAGGCAAACTCGCCAAACCCCGAGAGATTTTGACCTTGCTCGGCCTCGACCCCTTGATGGTACGCGTCCTAAGGCGGGAAACCGCACTGGAACATGAACAGATACTTATCAGCGGGTAACAGCCCAGATCGGCGGTGGATGGGCGTCATCCCCGCCCGCCTAACTTCGAAGTGCCGCTGGACTTGACTTCCAACGCTAAAAGAAATAATGCTATCGGCTAGGGCGTTTACGTACTGTCGCTGCGTCTCAATGGCGTTAGCGGGACCCTTGCAGCTCAAAGCATCTATACAGAAGAGACGAAAGGAGCAGGATCATGGCACTCCAACTTGGCCACGAGGCCCCGGATTTCACGGCAGAGACCTCGGAAGGGACGATT
>JASJYE010000254.1 GCA_030123645.1 Candidatus Hydrogenedentota bacterium
CGCGGATTTAGAGGATGGCCTCGCCGGTTGACGCGTCGAAATAGTGCGCCTTCGAGAGGTCGAGGTCTATGACGTGCGTTGAAGCTACCTGAGGCAGCACGTCGGCGTGGACGCGGCCGGTGATCGAGTGGCCGTCTACGCTGAGGTAGAGGTAGGTCTCCGCGCCGAGCGGTTCGACCATCTCGACGGTTGCCGTGAGGCTCCGGCCGGGGACGGGAGTCTGCGTGGCGTTTTCGAGGAGGTCTTCCGGGCGGATCCCCATGAGCACGCCTTGGCCGGCGTGCGCCTCGAGCGCGGCGCGGTGCGAATCGTGAACGTCCAGAGCGACATCGCCCATGTCCGAGGTGAATCGCAGCGTACCTTGTTCAGATTTGAGCCGGCCTTCGAGGAAATTCATGGGCGGGCTGCCGATAAAACCGGCGACGAAACGGTTTACCGGTTTTTGATACAGCTCGGACGGCGTGGAGATCTGCTGTACGACACCGTCGAGCATGACGACGATGCGGTCCCCCATGGTCATCGCCTCAACTTGATCGTGCGTGACGTAAATCATGGTCGTGCCGAGCCGCGTATGCAGCTTTTCGATCTCGGCGCGCATCTGCACACGCAACATGGCATCGAGATTCGACAGCGGCTCGTCAAACAAGAATACTTGTGGGTTGCGGACGATCGCACGGCCCAGCGCGACGCGTTGCCGTTCCCCGCCGGAAAGGGCCTTCGGCTTGCGATTCAGCAGCTCTTCGATTTCGAGTACCCGGGCGGCCTCGCGTACGCGCTGGTCGATTTCTGCCTTGGGATAGCGCCGCAGCTTCAAACCGAAGGCCATGTTATTGTAAACGGTCATGTGAGGATAAAGGGCGTAATTTTGAAAGACCATGGCGATGTCGCGATCTTTGGGAGGCACTTCGTTGACGACCCGGCCGCCGATCGAGATTTCGCCCTCGGTGACCTCTTCGAGCCCAGCGATCATCCGTAGGGTGGTCGATTTTCCGCAACCGGAGGGGCCGACCAACACGACGAATTCGCCGTCCCCTACTTCCAGCGAGACGTTCCGTACGGCAGCGATCCCGCCAGGATAAACTTTCGATACTTCCTTTAAACCCACTTGCGCCATGTCATGGCCCCTCGTTTCAAGATAGACTCGCTGCGATTCCACAGCGCTGAGTAAATATAGCGGGTCCCGTGCGCCGCGGCAATCTTGACATTGTCCCCTCTCGAATTCAAAGATCCAAGTTCAACAGGGAGGAAATGTTATGTCTGAAGTGAATCGTGTGTTTACGCTTGCCGCGCGTCCCGTCGGGTTTCCGAAGGAGTCTGACTTCAATTTAATTGAAGAACCCAAGCCCGCGCCGGGCGATGGCGAGTTCCTGGTCCGGACGAAGTACCTGAGCGTCGACCCGTATATGCGGGGGCGAATGAACGAACAGCCGGGCTACGCCGCGTCCTTCGAGATCGGCAAGGCCATAAACGGCGGGGCGGTGGGCGAGATCATCGAGTCGAACAACGACAAGTTCGCGGTCGGCGGATTCGTCCATGGCAATTGGGGCTGGCAGGACTACCATGTGAGCGACGGCAGCGGCGTATTGCCTGTCGACCCTGACCTCGCGCCAATTCAAACCTCTATCGGTGTCCTCGGGATGCCGGGTATGACGGCCTATTTTGGATTCCTCGATATCTGCAAACCGAAGCCGGGCGATTGTGCCTTCGTCTCGGGCGCAGCGGGGGCGGTGGGCCATCTCGTGGGCCAGATCGCCAAGATACACGGCTGCGACCCGGTGGTGGGGAGTTGCGGATCGGATGAAAAAGTCGAGTACCTGACGCAGCATTGCGGATATGACGCCGCCTTCAACTACAAGACCGACACAAATTACATGGCAAAAGTCCACGAGCTTTGCCCGAAGGGGGTCGATTGCTATTTCGACAATGTGGGCGGCAAACTCACGGACGCCGTCTTCGCTAACCTGGCCCTGTTCGCGCGCGTGAGTATCTGCGGCCTGATCTCGCAATATAACCTGAAACAGCCGGAAACGGGTCCGCGCACGAGCTATATGATGCTGCTGATCCGCCAGGCCTCCGCGCAGGGGTTTATGGTGCCGCAATTCAGCAAGAAATTCCCCGAGGGCATCCGGCAGATGGCCGAATGGTTCAAGGAAGGTAAGA
Organism: Candidatus Hydrogenedentota bacterium; assembly: GCA_030123645.1. Classification (GTDB taxonomy): domain Bacteria; phylum Hydrogenedentota; class Hydrogenedentia; order Hydrogenedentales; genus JASJYE01. Next base: position 2,161 of record JASJYE010000254.1, read on the forward strand.
TGAATTACCGCGAAGACATCATGGACGGCCTCGAACACACGCCCAGGGCCTTCATCCGCATGCTCAACGGCGAGAACAAGGGCAAGCAGCTCGTCAAGGTGTCGTAAAACGCACCGGCATCACTATCGCGTTCTACGGTGCATGACACAAAGAGTCTCATCGATCGGGTAGCCCGAGGACGGTGATCGGCCGGCGAAAAAGGAAGCGCTGTACCGTGTAAGACACGGTACAGCGCAAGTCAACCACATAGCCGTCTTCGGAGCCGAGCGGACGAACGGCCGGCGGTTTTTCCTCCCCCGTCTTAAACTTTTTAGCGCCTTATGCGGCGGACATATGCGTGCTGGTGGGCACGGCGGCCACGTACAATTCCGCGCTTGAGCTTTCTTTCGCTGCTACCTGCGCTTGGACTGCTACCTTCGTCGCGTCCACCAGTACCCAGCAGCGCGAGTACGTCATCATCCCCATGATGGTGGGAATGGGTGTGACGCGAACCGCGCGGACCCGTAGCCCGCGAAACTTGGTCAGGTACCAAGCGCGAATGGGTGAGACGGTACGAATCACTCCTTCGTCAAAAGTCATTGGTCTTCCACCTTCCGTTAGAAGTTGAGCTAGTACTTCGATAAACTCTTGACAACTACGAGAGCAATGATTATGCCAAATCTTCATGAATTGCGATTTTATCCAACTAATTGGCCAAAATTGTCATGAAAGGACCAAATGAGGCGTGTAAATTTGTCCATTTTTGTCAAGAAATATCTATACCGTGCAGAAATGTGCCCCGTGAAGCCGAGTCTGTTACGATTGCTTGGGATTACGGCACACCGGGGTCTTGGAAGGTGGGAGACGTCTTAGGGGGATTTCGGATGCATGATCGGTTGAGGCGGCCCATGTTGGCGGTGCTTGCCGCAGCGCTCGTCTTGCCTGCATGCCAGACGCGGGGACCGAAGCAAGAAGACCTGCCGGTGATACCCCCTGAAGCGCTCGTGTTTCGCCCGGAGTCGAGTCTGTCGTTGATGCATCTCGATGAAGGCCGGTATCCGAACTTGTTCTCTCCGGGCTCTTACGCGCTGTGGGTCGATGAAGGCGTCGCGCAAGCCAAGCTACAAAAAGACCTGCAAGAAGGGGTCGCAGTAAACGCCGGACTTGCCGAAGACGCGGAGTTCATCCTCGAGAATTACATCGTATTCGAGTGCCGTCTGGAGTCGATCTTTCCGGACGCCAGCATCGCATATGACGTTATCGGTCTGCGAAACATCGATGTATATTTGGTGTCGCCGGACAGCATGCGGGTGCGCCCCATTCAAACGATCCTGGGAACGCACGCGGACGAAAAGCCGCAAGGCGCGCTGAAAGAATTTGGGCGCACGAATTTGATCGTCTTTCCCAAGAAGAACGTGCTCTCTGGAGTGCCGACTATCCATGACGGCGCGCCGGGCGTCCGGCTGGTTGTGGATGGCTTCAACTCCGCGTTTTATTTCGAGTGGACCAGGGCGCCGCTGCTCGACGCAGAGGGCCAAACGATTGTGATCGCGGAGCCTGAGCCGAGTCTCGCAGGCAGGCTGGGTTTCTCGGCTTTCTACTCAAAGCTCCGCGTCCTTGTCCACATGTTTCGGTAGCATCTAAGAAGGCACGCTACGATGAAGTCGTTCGTCAAGTTTGCGCTGACCTCGGTGGGGCTCGTCCTGATTCTGATCGGGGTCATCGGCATATTCGTGCTGACCCAGGCCCAAGATTTTCTGACTAAGGCGGTGGACGAGGTGCTTACGGAAGCCTTCGGCTCTTCGGCGAGCGTGAAGTTGGTCTCTCTGAACCCGGCCAACCGTACGCTGGTGCTGCATGAATTCGCGCTGGCGAATCCGGAAGGTTTCGCGCCCGGCGATGCGCTCCGGTGCGCGCGCGTCGAACTTCGTCTCAAACCGCGCACCTTTCTGACGGACACGCCGGCGATCGAGATGATGGACATCGAAGGCGCGGACATCCACTACCGCTACGAACTCGGCCGAGGCACGAACATCGCGGCGCTGGCACGGACACTTTCGGAGAAGCCGGTAGAGGACGCGCCGGCGTTCAAGGTGGAGAAATTGCGGTGCCGTGACGCGAAGATCCATTTTAGCGCGAACATCATACCGGGACCGGATCTGGCGCTGAATGTCGTTACGATTCGGCTTGAGAATCTCGAGAACGGCGCACCGATAACCACCGCACAGGCGGCATCCATCTTTCTCCGAAGCGTTCTGAAGGAAACGCTGACCATCAAAGGCTTGCTAGGCCCCGTCTTCGCGAAGATCCGCGGGGAAGTGGATGAGTTCAGCGCGGATGACGAAGCCAGTTAGCCT
>JASJYE010000255.1 GCA_030123645.1 Candidatus Hydrogenedentota bacterium
GCTCGTGCCTCGCTTCGCTTGCGTCTACTTTTGAAAGAGCCCAAAAGTCCCTTTTCTTGCTTCGTTTTCTTAAAGGCACATCTGGAAAATAATGATCCGTCAGCGTAAATCAAAGCACTAGATCCGTCCGGTGCCGTGGCGGCGTCCGAGGACTGACGCCAATTGTTGCTTGTTGCTCTTGCCGACGAGCATTTGGAGTTGGCCGATGGAGGAGGGGTTGTCGACCATCCGCTGGGCGGCCTTTTCTTGCTGATAGCCCTGGCTGCGGTCGCGGTGCCAGCGTTGTACGGCGCTGAGCATGCCCTGCCGGGTAATGCTCCCGACCAATTGGTCGCCGTCGATCACGGGCAGGGTTGCGAAGTTGCAGGCCAAGAATGCGCTGGCGGCGGAGAGGAGGTCGGTGTCGGGGTGGAGTCCTTGGTTGATGCCGGACATGATGTCGCGTACGGTTCGGCCGGTCATGTTGTATTGGTGCGCGACCACTTCCAGCCGGAGGCAGTCCTTTTCGGTGAGGAAGCCCACGAGGGTATCGTTTTCATCGATCACCGGCACGCCGGCGAGCTTCTTGGCGACGACGAAATCCACCGCCTCGAACACACACATGTTCGGGGGGAGGCTGTGGACGGTCCTTTTCATGATCTCTCGAACCTTCGGAACTCTTTGCATGCTACTTCCTCCCAACCTGGAGCACTTCAAGTTCGTATGGGTCCGTTTGCTGCGACTGCGCCGTCGGCCGGCAAAGGGTGTCACGCCAAACTCGTTTGGGGGTGCGTTCGAAGCCAACTCTATGCACCCTCAAGCTGCGCTTGACGCCGGAACGTCCGGTCTTGTATTGGCACCCATGATTTCCTTTTCCTTGCCGCCCTCGTCCCGGAACGACCAGCCTCGCCGGAACCACCGCTCTGGTATAGCGACGCGCAAAACGAAGCATCTAAACTTATAGCGCTCTAACAGCCCAACTAAGCCTGGACTCCCTCTTACCATTGTAACCGAAGAGAAGTGGAATTTGGGAAGAAATTTGTTTTGCTTCTGTTAGTTCTTGTATTCCAGTCACTTGGGCGATTCTCGGTGCATATACACAAAATAGCTTTTCGGGTCACGTTTCCACCAGGGCATGCGCATCGGGCAGGGCGGTTTAGCCACGGAGCTCACAGAGAACACGGAGCGCTTGTTTTAACCGCCAAGACGCCAAGAACCGAGCACTTCCATTTTTAGCCACGGATTTGACGGATTAAACGGATTTTAATGTGCCGATGCATGATGATATTTAGACCTTTATTCACCAAAGGCACGAATAAGATAATCTCGGGAAGACCTGCTTTTCATTTTGGGAAGTCCGATTAGAAAATCATTATTTATCGTGATTACGTAACTCTTGAATCGCGGTTTTTGGCGTTTTTGGCGTCTTGGCGGTTCTTTGGGTACACTGTATGTTTCCTTCGGGTGAGCGGATGGGAGAGAAGACCATGAGATTCTCCACGGGTGTGTCGTTTCTGGTTTGTGCGGTTCTTGCCGCGGCGTTTTCCTTTGGGGGGGCCGTTGCCGAGTCGAGCGTTAGGGGGGTCGTCTACGACGACGCGAACGGAAACCGCGTGTTTGACGACGGCGATTCGGGCCTCCCGGGCGTAGGGGTGTCGAACGGGCGGGACGTGGTGGAGACCGACGCGGAGGGGGGCTACGAACTCCCGGTCTCGGATGATACGATCGTCTTTGTGATTAAACCGCGCGGATGGCGCCCGGAGCGCGACGCGAACCAAATTTCGCGCTTCTATTACATTCATAAGCCCGAGGGCTCGCCGGACCGCGAGTTTCGTTTCAGGGGCGTTAAGCGCACGGGGCCGCTGCCGCGCTCGGTTAACTTCGCGATGTACAGACAGGATGAGGCCGACACCTTCGACATGATCTGCTTCGGCGACACGCAACCGCGAAACCTGCAGGAGGTTGACTACATCGCGCGCGATGTGTTGCGGGAACTCATCGGCGTTGATGCGGCCTTCGGCATCACGCTCGGCGATGTGGTCTTCAACGACCTGTCCATGTTTGAACCGCTCGAGGATGAGGTCGCGAAGATCGGCGTCCCCTGGTACAACATTCATGGTAATCACGACACCAATATGGACTCCGGCGGCGACAAGTACTCGGACGAGACCTGGGAGCGCCTCTACGGCCCGACCTATTACTCTTTCGACTACGGCCCGGTCCACTTTGTGGTGCTCGATGACATTGCCTGGGACGGCGACGAGAAATACCACGGTGAGCTCGGCGAGGATCAGACGACCTTTCTCGCGAACGACCTGGCGCGCGTGCCTGACGAACGCCTCGTCGTGCTGATGATGCACATCCCGCTCCTGAGCGTGAACGACAGGCAGATCGTCTACGACCTGTTGGCCAAACACGAGCACAACCTGAGTCTCGCGGCGCACACGCACCGGCAGACGCACCATTTCATCGGCGCGGATCGCGGTTGGAAGGGCGCCGACAAACACCACCACCTCGTACACGCGACCGTCTGCGGCAGCTGGTGGGCCGGCGCGAAGGACGATTCCGGCATTCCGCACGCGACCATGTCCGATGGTGTGCCGAACGGCTACTCGATCATCACTTTCGACAAGGACGAGTACAGCGTCCGCTTTAAGGCCGCGAGCGAAGATCCCGACTACCAGATGAACATCTACGCGCCGCCGACGGTTTCGGCTGCGAACGCGGCTGAAACCCAGGTCGCCGTCAACGTCTTCGCCGGATCCGAGCGCTCGACCGTCGAGATGCGCTTGGGTGACAATGGGGACTGGCGCCCCATGGAGTTGACACCAATGCTCGACCCCGGCTACGTGCGCATCAAGGCCGCCGAAGACGCGAACTCCAACCGCGACGGCCGCAAGCTGCCGAAGCCCAGCACCTCGACGCATATGTGGACCCTGAACCTCCCCCCAAACCCGGCCCCCGGCACCACCGTCATCCACGTCCGCACCACCGACATGTTCGGCCAGACCTACACCGGCAGGCGGGCGATTGTCGTGCGCTAGCGCAAGTGCATCTGAGCGATTTCGCCACTCATGGATAAGGCACTCTACGATCGCTGCGAGGGATGGCTGCTTGAGATCCAGGACCATCTGCGGGATGAGTTGTTGCCGTTTTGGATGGGTCGCGGGGTTGACGCGGAGTACGGGGGCTTCCTGACGTATTTCGATCGGGAGGGGCGGGCGACGGGGGAGACGGTGAAGACTCTCGTGGGCCAGACGCGGATGATTTACACCTTTTCGTCGTTGGCGCGTTCTGGGTTTGTGGAGGATAAGGCCCTGTCGATCGCGCAGGGCGGCGTGGAGTTTCTCATTGACCATTTTTGGGACGAGCGGCACGGCGGGTGGTTCTGGACGACGGAACGGGACGGGTCGCCGCTGAACGAGAGCAAGATCGTCTATGGCCTTTCGTTTGCGATGTACGCGCTGAGCGAGTACGGCATGGCGTCGGGCGACCTGCGTGGGATGGAATGGGCGGTGCGCACGTATGAGACGCTGCAGTCGTTTGCTGCGGACAATCTCAACGGCGGGTACTACGAGTTCTTTGAGCGCGACTGGACGAAGAAGGGGCCGGGGCGCAAGGGCGGCGACCGGAAATCTTTGGAGGTTCATATGCACCTGATGGAGGCCTTCACGAATCTCTATGAAGCCACGGGCGCTCCGGTTTATTATGCAAAGACGCGCGAGCTTATCGATCTGATTTTTCGCCACATGATCCATCCGGAGCACGGTACGGGTATCGCGCAGTTCTCGCCGGACTGGCAGCCGCAGCGCGCCATTCCGTTCAATGACGTTTGGGGATCGGATCGCGATGCCGATGAGCCGGAAGGCCGGCCGCTGAACAACACGAGTTACGGTCACAACGTCGAGTTCGCGTGGCTGCTCGGGCACAGCATCAAGCTGCTTGACTTGGAGATGGAGGACTACCGCGAGGCCATCCGCAGGCTTTACGAGCATTGCGTGGCGCGGGGCATCGACCAGGACGGCGGCGGGGGTTACTGCGAAGGGGCGCACGACGGGCCCGCGCGCGAGCGTAACAAGGAGTTTTGGCAACAGGCTGAGGCGCTCGTTGGCCTGCTGGACGCCTATCAACTCTTCGGTGATGATAAGTATTTGGCGGCCTATGAGAAAGTGCACCGTTTCGTGTTTGACCACGTGATCAACCATGAGGTGGGGGAGTGGTTTCCGTTGTTTGACGAGCGGAATGCGCTGATAGACGACTACATGGCGCACGCGTGGAAAATCAATTACCACACGGTCCGCAGCATGCTACAATCGGAGGCCAGGCTGCTGAAGATCCTCATGTGAAATGGCTGCGGATGGCACGGATTTGCACAGATTGATTTCGATTAAGGTTTGTCCGCCTGCGGAGGGAGGCTTAACTCATGGCTGCGAAAAAGCGCTGCCGGCCGTCGGTCGGAAACGGGTGCCACCGCCAAACTCGTTTGGGGGTGCCTTCGAAGCCAACACCATACA
>JASJYE010000016.1 GCA_030123645.1 Candidatus Hydrogenedentota bacterium
AGTCCCTTGAAGTCCTTGATGTTATTGTCCTCCGCTTTCGATACCCATCGATTGGTTCTATCACCTAATGAGATCCACTGGTCATTGAAAAACTCGTAACCGGTCCTGTCTGTTCGCGCCAATCCTGAGATGATATCGCTTCGCAGTCGAAGTATTTGGAAGAAAGTGTCGTCTAGGTTAGATCGCTCAAGCGCCAGTCTCTGTCCTTCGAGCTGCTCCTTCTGGCCGCGCATTTCCACGTGCATTAATTTCAGCTCTCGACTCTGGAGAAATATCGCGACAATTACCCCCACCAGTGCTCCGCCAGAAAATAGGGCGTTCATCAATCCAAAACTATCGCCGACGACCCCCAGGTCTTCAAAAGTAGGGGTACCGGAGGGCTTCTCTACGCTATAGATCCGAAAAAACCAGAATGCGACTCCTGGAGTGATGGCCCAAAGGAAAATGATGACGATGACAATGCCGACTGGTACACCAAATTTGATCGAGCGGGAAAGCGGCTTAGAATCGGCAGTCTCGGCACTCTTACCCATCGGGATAACCTAGCACCATATTGCAGGCCAAGCAAGGATGAACAATCTTCGTGAGGGGAATTGTTGCCCAAGGCGTTGCCCAAATGCGGACTTATACGAACATCGCTATTGAAGTAGAATTACTTTAACCCTATAAATAAAGGCTATTTTGGTGGGCCGTCGGGGAGTCGAACCCCGGACCTTGGGATTAAGAGTCCCCTGCTCTACCAACTGAGCTAACGGCCCCTGGGGAAGGAGGAAATGGAGCGGGAGACGGGATTTGAACCCGCGACATCAACCTTGGCAAGGTTGCACTCTACCACTGAGCTACTCCCGCTAGGCAGGCCGAAAGACTAACAAAGCCCCTCGAGAAAAGTCAATCCGGGTATGCGGCGAGCGGAGGAAAACGGCAAGCAAAGACTTAAACCGCCGACAGCGGGCTACGCCCTACTGCGCTTCCGTCTCGAGAACGCGCTTGGCAATCAGCGGCGGGCAGGCGTCGCAGCCGGTGGACGGGAAGGCCGCGGTATCGGTCACCGCATGAGGCAGCGATTCATCCGCAGTCACGTCGTGCAGCGTACGGTGCTGAGAATCGCCCATCGCGTAGCGCTCGTCGCCGAGCACGAGACCGCAGCTAAACAGACGCCCGTCGGGGCCGACGCATGCGATCTCCTCCGGCTTCGTACAATGCGCAACGCGTTCCGCCGCCAGGACGTTGGCTTCGCACAGGCGAATGCCTTTCGCCTCCAAAAACCGAAGCGAGGCGATATGGGCCTTGTCTGCGACGAGATAGGTTTTCTCTGAATCAAGCCGGCTAAGCCGCTCGATGTCGTCTTCGCTCAGGCAATTGCTGGTGAGGTGCAGCCCGACACGGAGATCATGCACGTCCTGCGCCCACGCGCACACCTGCCAAATGAAGGGGGCTTCGGACAACGACGCGCCCACATACACGACCATCCATTCTGCGCCGAGTGCTGCGCATTCATCGATTACGTTAAGCCAGCCGTCCAGTCCGAGAGTTTCTTCGAAATCCACTGCGCCACCATTCTGGCGAAGCCCGGTTTCGGTTACATAGATCCAAATGTAGCGAATAGGGTGCGAGAGGGCCTCGCCGCTACCCGTAGAGCTGCGGCGGGCCTCAATCTCCTTCGCCACGCGCTTCGGAATCCTAAACGGATCCAGACCCCCTTGATCCTTATCCCAATACGTCTTCGATCTCACGGTCAGCCTGTCTGGTCCACTGCCCATTAACCAAATAACGCTAAAACCCGCCACGCCGGCACCCGCCCACGTGAGAGGCCCGTTCGCCCACGTTTCTTAAACAATAGCGTAATCCAATTCATTTCTGAAACGTAGACAAAGTCTATCCGGTTTTCTCTTCCAAAACATCATTCAGATAAGCTCCATAAAGCTGGTCCAAGGCCTGATTTGGGCCGAATCCGTCATGAATATACAGTCGATACCGAAAATGCAGCCCCTCTCCGGGCTTCAGTTCATAGCGCTCTGAACTGGCTATGCCTGCCCCAAGCAGTCCCTCCGGCGTGAAAAACCAATTGCGCCCCGCATATCCAGGGTTTTCAGGGTGCTGAAAGATCGTCAGTCCGGAATATGAAGAATGGCGTGCGTCACGATAGCTTAGGTCTACCCAAGGGGACATTATTGAGCTAACTCCATCGGCTACAATACCTTGACCGCCACTGACCGTCAAGTTTTTCAAGTCGGGCGCCAAGCGAAGGCAAAATCCCTGAACATCGTCCAGCCCGCCGATTTCCACCAATCGATAGGAGATATTGCGCAAGTATACACTCACATCGACAGAGCGGCTCTTTCGGGTCCCCGGCCAGACGGTAATGCGCACAGTTTCAAGGACTTGCGCCTCTCCAGACTCATTGAGAATCCAGGCATTTTGCAGCCCGAGATCCACCCGCTCCGCTGTCGCAGCTTGTATAATCCACCGCTCGAAGACTCGCCGCGCGGATGTGCCCGTCCAAACGTCCATCGGGCGCCCACCGACCCGGCAGTTGCGCCAGGCCCAAAAAACGCCCGAATGACCGTCCGATGCCCCGGACTCAGCCAAAAGGGCCTCGCCAGACAATCCCATCAGGGGAAAGATGAAATGCGAATCCGGCGTGCCGTGGTGGGACGTCTCGGGCCCATATCGATAGGTCAGAATAGGTTTACTCTTGTCAATGACAGAAACGCGCGTGCCATCGTCAACCAAGGTCATTTGGGCAGGAGCGGCAATCTGGGTGAAGAGGGCGAGAAATGCGCCCGACAGAATTCCGACGCCCCTAAGCATAATAGCTCCCCTTTCGGCCCCGTGCCGACCCTGCACCCCTCATCCCGGCCAACTCGCGCACGGACTTATGCTAGCAGGTCATGCCCCTCAAGTACAAAAACATTGCTACTATGAAGGGCTCTTGCGAGCCCTGTCTCCCGGCTTGACGGTGATGGGCCCCCGTGCTACACTGCGTGGGAAGACCTTTGGTCTTTCCCTGCCGTGTACGACGGGACCGAGCAACTTTGTTCCTTAGTATCGGAACCGGGAGCTCAATATTTGAGCAGCCAACGGCAAGCCACCGCTGAGTGGACGTCGAAAGGCTGCCGTGAGAGCACCCCCCTAGTGGGTTAAGGTTCAAAAGTTGCTGGCCTGTCGGCACCATGCGGGGGTAGTATTCTTCTGAGCGGGCTCGTCCCGCTCTTTTTTATGGCTAAGCTGGCCGGCCAAGCCCACAAACCTGAGAGAACACGGCATCTTCACTTCGCTTAGGCCCCATTCCAACTGGCTTCCCAAAATATAGTGTGGATCGGCGCTAAATCTTGGCAGAAAATAATCAGAATACCCGGTCTTGTGTTGACAGATACTGCAATTATTGATAGAATTACAATATCGTAAGCAAGTCGTGGGGGACTGGGGGAGCTTACATACACGGGGGAAATGACGCATCATCTATTGCGTCGACGTGTCTCGCGTACGCTTCTTCCAGCATGCTATGGGGGTGAAAAACACGTGAGATTCACTAAACCTAAGAAAGCAGTTGGCCTCGATATCGGCTCACACGCCGTAAAGGCCGTCCAAATGTCGCGATCCGGCGATACTTTGTGTATCGACGACGTTGGCTACGCCCTCGTCGACCCACACCAAGTCAATGTGGATCCTATTTCCGCGCAGGCTGACGCACTAAGAGAAGCGCTCAGAAAGATTTCCGTCAGCCAGAGCATGATTATCGGCGCGCTGCCGGGCCAGACCGTCGTCATACGCTATCCACGCCTCAGAGATATCCCGGCAGACGCGATCGACCAGGCGATCGAGAACGAGGCGAGCCAGAATATCCCTTATGACCTGTCGGAGGTCTTCTTAGACTGGTCGCTCCTCTCCGAAGAGGAGGAGGGGACGGAAAAACTGCTCAAAGTTCTGCTCGTCGCCGCCAAGAACGAAGTCATCGATTCGCGCGTGCAGGTCGCGGATGCGGCAGAAATCAAGTACGACGTGCTGAGCGTCGATTCCTTGGCCCTGGCCGACGCCGCAGAAGGCTGCAAGATACTCAAGGCCAATGAGAGCGTCGCCCTCATCAATCTCGGCGCTTCTTCGGTCAGCATCCACTTCACCAAGGACGGAGTTTCAAACTTCATCCGCGACATCAGTTGGGGCGCCCGGGAGATGATCAACTCCATCACCAAGGCCCGCAGGTGCGAATTCGATGAGGCGGAAGCCATCCTATTCAACTACGAGAACGAGCTAGCGAAATCGGGGCACGTGGTAGAAGCCACGGCCGTGCCCGACGCTGAACTCGACTCAAGCGGGCCGCCGCCGCGCAATTCCGAGGACGCATCATCGGCGCTGGAGCCCCTGGAAGAAGAGCTCGGCGATCCCGTGATACCGGACTTGTCTTCGGTGCTCGAACCTCTGGAGGAGGACCTCGGCAAATTCGACGGCGACGCGGCCATGCTGCAGGCGGCCCCGGTGGACGACCTGCAGGCGCTAACGTCTTTGGAGGAGATCTTGGCGATGCCTATTGCCAAGCTTGTCGCCGAGGTGAGACGCTCCTTCGACTATTACGAGCATCAGTTGTATGAGCGGCCCGTCGAACGCATTATTCTCAGCGGGGGCATCGCCCACCTCCCGCCGATTCAAGAAGCCCTTCGGAACGACCTCGGAATCGAGGAGGTCTGCGTCGCCGACCCATGCCGGGCCGGTATTCGCGTAAGAGGCAAAACCAATGCGCCCGAATTCGAGGAGCATCCGGCCCAATTCATGGTCGCGATCGGCCTCGCCGCCAGAGGAGCTTCGGAACTATGATCACAGTAAACCTTCTACCCTACGAACTGCGGCCCATTAAGCGCACGCCGCTTCCCTATATTCTCAGCGGGGCGACCTTCATCCTTGCCGTCGCCGTCATCGCTATCGTGTTCCTCAAGAACATCTCCGATATCGCAGGGGCCACCCGCACGCTCAATGAGCACAAGGCGGAACTGAATCGGCTTCAGCCCGTCGTCGAGGACTACAACGCCATCACACAGAAAAAGCTCAAACTCGCGGAGCAGGTCCAAACCATCAATGAAATCGCGAGCGACCGCATCATCTGGTCGCGCCAGCTCTACAATCTGAACCGCCTGGCGCTCGAGAACATGTGGTACGACGAAATCGACGTCTCGCTGAAACCCTTCACGGAAACTCACTTGGTCTTCAACGAGCGCACGAAACAAGAAGAAATGGTGACGGAACGCATCGACCGCCAAGTGCTGACCCTGAGCGGCTACGTCGTCCCCGGAAAAGACGGCCAAGCTTCCGTCAGCCCGTTTACGCTCCGTACTGAAAAGGACTCTGAATTCTCCGAGCTGTTTCAGCTCGAATTGTCCACTTTCAAAGACACACTCTTCGAGGAGGTGGGGGTGCGTGAGTTCAAACTGGAGTACGTAATCCGACGAGGGGGAAGCGAGGATGATTGATTTTCTCAAAGGCACCGTTACTCCGAGAGATTGGGCCGCAGTCGCCGGCATTCTCGGGGCCACCGCCGCAATGATTATCGCCTTCTACATTCTCATGCATCTGAGCCAGAAGAGCGAGCTTGTACAAGTCCAGACGGACGACAAACAGGTCTACGGCGACCTGCTTCAGGCGAGGAGGATCAACAGCGGGATCGACGCACTGCGCGAAGAGACGAAACGCACCGAAAAGCTCGTCAGCGAATTTGAAGAGCGCCTGCCGTCACGCCGTGAAATCCCGACCTTGCTCAAGGAATTCGAGGCTATGGCCGCCCAGGAAGATATCGACGTCGAACTCTCACCGCTGAGCCGAAGCAAAGACACGCGCAAAGAGACCATTCCCTACAGCATCGTCGCGCGCGGAACTTACCACCAAGTCGCGAGCTTCATCAACAGGCTTGAGCGCTTCAAACGCTACCTGAAGATCTCGGATCTCAACATCGGCCGGAGCGTTCAGGGCGTTACGACAGCACGGTTTACCCTGAATACTTACAGGTTCTTGCAAACAGCGACGGAAGAGGTGTCATGAACGAAGAAAATAGGAAACAACTCATCGCCCTGGTCGCCCTCCTGCTCGTCTTAGGCGGCGCAATCTGGTTCTTCGTTTTCAAGAAGGACCCCGAAGGACCGGCAATCCAAGCGCGCGTGACCGATACGGGCCAGGAGACGCTCTCAGGTCAAGCCGCCACCGGAGTGAGCTCGAGGATCGAGTCCGTGTTCCAAGAGGCGCCACTCGACCTGCAGGAACTGATTCAAAACATTAAAGAGGTAGAGTTCAATTATCGCGATGCCCACGATTCGCGCAATCCAACCGCCGCTCTGGTCGGCGATCCGATGATCTTTCGTGCGCGAAGAATCCCGGGGACCGAGGACGAGCTCGCCGAGAACCTCCTCTACGAGGCCAACCGCAAAAACCTCACCGGAATAATCTGGGACGACGTGACGCCCATGGCCGTTATAGACAATGCCGTTGTGTACGTCGGGTATGAGTTCGAAGAGCCTATCATCGTCAAGACCATCGAACGCGACTACGTCGTGCTTGCCATTACGGGCGAGGACCTCGAAGTCGTTCGGCAACTTAAGGAGCAGTAGTCTATGTCTCAATCGTCTAGGATTTCCGCAGCAGTCGTTTTCCTTCTGGCCCTGGGCTTCTCTTGGAGCGCAGCCGCCAGCGGACACGAAATGCTCCAGCAGACATTGACGCAGTCCGTCCGTGCCGCGATGCAATCGACCGGCAGCGACGTCGATGTCCGGGTGATCGAGGAAGCCGCGATACGCGCGAAGACTCTCTCTTCACTCCAGATCGATTCAGCGGCTTCGCAGCCGACGATTACCTTCGGGTTTAGCGCTGTGCCGCTGTATACGGTCCGGATGGAACAGGCCCCAGCGCGCCTGGTCGTGGATTTCATCGATACAATCGTCCTGTCCGATCTGCAGAAGATCGTCATAGACCGCGGCAACATGGTCGGCGGCGTAGATACCACAATCGCCGTCCTCGAGCCGCAGTTCATTACGCGCGTAATCGTCGGCCTGCCGAAGGCCTGTGCCTTCGATGTTCACCAGAAGGGCGCCGCCCTGACCGTGACGCTTCAGCCGGCTACGCCAATCGATGCTGCATCCGCTGTCCAGGGGACCGATGCCGCCACGCTTGGCCTCGCCGCCATAGAGGAAGGGGCTCGACGGACTGACGCCGCCTGTCGTGACCGCCTTGCCGAACTCGACCAGAAGATCTACGCCGCCGCTCAGTTCATTGAACGGGCGAAGGTCGCCTTGATCAAGGCCGATCTCGCCGAGCTGTCCCCGGTCGCCGATGCAGCAGAGCATGGTGCCGCGACGGAGAACCTGCGGCAGGAGACGGCATCGCAAGGCAATCGGACGCGGCAACTCGAGCGCGGCCTCCAGCAATTGCTATCCCATCGCGACATGAATCGCACCCAGGCCCAGATGGATATAGCGGCCCAGCGCGCCGATGAGAATTCAGCAGGCTCCATACTCGAACGCTTCTCCAAGAATGAGCGCACTTTCGGCGAGGACCTGGCAAAACTCCTCACTCAAATGGATCGGCAAGCACGGGCCAACGAGCGCCTTGCAATGCGCTTAGAGCAACTCGGCGCGGGGAACACGGCCCTGGTCGGCGGGCTCCACACGGAAGCGAAGTTGAATCAGCTCGATCGCGCCTTTCTCGCCCTGAGCGAAACGGCGCGCCCCGCCGAAGCCATCGACGACAGCTTGACCGCCCTCGACAGCGCGATGGAGTCGGTCCTCACCGCTCCCGTATATCTCGCGCATCAAGATGAAACCCGCATGGCCGTCCTCGCGAACACCACCGGTGCACAAGATACGCTGGCGGCGCCGCCTGCGCCTAGACCACGCCAGGCGCGGCGCGAATTCAACACTAACCGGATTGAAAACCCGATCAAAATGGCCGTCCTGAGCTCATCCTCGAGCGACGTAGAGACCGCCGCGCATAACGGAATATTGGTGATGGCCCAGCAGGAGACGACAGGCATCACCGAAGCGCAGGGCCGTCCGTCTACGCCCATTCAGGTGCGGACGGACACATCGGGCCCGCGCCGCTACCGCGTTCCGAAGACCTCCGGTGCTCGACCTCAATTTAGCCTGTACAACGAAGACATGCCCGCCGATCAGGATCCGCTGCGGCAACTGGTGAACATCGATTTCCGCGAGATGGATCTGAGCAACGTGGTCTCGCTGCTGGCGCAAAAGGGCGAAATCAATGTGATCGCCGGCACGGAAGTCTCCGGTACCGTCACCGCCAATCTCAAAAACATCCCGCTCGGCCGCGCCATAGAAATCGTCCTGCGACTGAACGGCCTCGGTATCGTCGAGGAAGCGGGCGTCTACCGCATTACGACCTACGACGAGGCGATCTCGATGCAGCGTGAAACGAAGATGATCTTCCTCAAAAATGCCCAGGCCGACGAAGTGAAGGCGACACTCGACGACGTGCTGGTTAACGCCACGAACGGAGACCTTATCTCTGTATCGGCCAACGCGGCGACCAACGTTGTGATCCTTTCCGGACCCCGCGAGGCCGTCGAGCAGCTCGAGGGCGTTGTCGCCGAGCTCGATGTCGCCGAGCCCGTCGTCCCAACGATCATCGTACCTATTAAGCTCAACTATTCCGAACCCATGGAGTTGCTTCTCGTTGTTAACGGACTTCTTTCCGAATTAGGCTCGGTAACGGCGGACCCGCGCAGCAGGCATATCATCGTCACCGATATTCCCGTGAAAGTCCAAGAAATCCAGGCCCTGATCGCAGCCATCGATCTGCCAGTTAAACAAGTCAGTATCGACGCCATGATCGTGGATGCCCAGCTCGACGACGACGCCCAGACCGGCCTGGACTGGATCCTAAACAGCGTCTCTAGCGAGCAACAAATCACCGCTTCGACCTTCGAGATTGAGAACGGCCTTCTCACCACAAATACGGAAGGTAACTTCGTCCCGAAGCTCGGTATTTCGAATGCGTTTCTGCCGACCAACGCCGCCAGCCAGATCTTCTTTAAGGTGCTTGGGGGCGACATCGATCTTTCCGCGATCATCGCGGCAGAAGTCACCAGCAGAAACGCCAAACTACTGGCGAACCCAACGATAACGACCATTGAGAACAAGCCGGCCATCATCAGGATTGTTCAGGAGTTCCCCTACCAGGAACTTACACAGACAAGTGAAGGCGGCTCGATTGGAAGCACGAAATTCAAGGAAATCGGCACCGTCCTCGAAGTCACGCCTCGCGTGACGCATGACAATAACATCATCGCAGAAATTGACGCCAAAGAGAGCACCGTGGTCGGATTTACCGTTACCGAAGTACCTATCGAAGCCAAGCGGCAGGCCCAAACGACACTGCGCCTTGCCGACGGACAAACCATCTTCATCGGCGGGATGCGCAGCTTTGAAGATCGCCTTACCGTGCGCAAGACGCCTATCCTTGGGGACATTCCCATTCTGAATTTACTGTTCACCAACAAGCGCTCCCAACAGACCAACACGGAGCTTATGATCTTCCTGACGTGTAATGTCCTTCCGGACGACATGCCGGAGCTCACGCCCTACGAGAAGGGACGCTTCGACGAACTGGGCGGGACGCCCCAGAAGGTCGACGGCACACGCGTCCTCGTGGAGAGCTACATCCATCCTGAAAGACAGCGCGATCCCTTCTACAAGTGGAAGCGCACGAAGTAATTCCGGTTTAGACTGCGCTACCGGCCGCGGACCTGCGGGGTCCGCGGCCTTTTTTCTCCCCACGAGTCTGTCGCTTTGTCTTTCTCCCCCGCGTTGGCGGGGCCGCCGCGCCAATCCAGCGGGTGGGGTCGGCTCGAGATTTCCGGCAGTGCGGGCCTTCTCCCCCGCTCCCGGACCACCTCCAACCACGACAAGATCAACGCGCAGTAGCCGTCCTCGTCCTGCACCTCGCCCCCCAAGAAATACGGGCCGTGCGTCTGCAGCAAATGCCCGAAACTCTGATACGCCTCCGGAAACATCACGGCCTCATACACGCCCCCGCCGTCCTCCAGGGTCAGGAACTTCATCGCGCCACGGTCTTTGAGGCCCACGCGCCGCTCCGCGATCAGCCAGCCGGCGAGCACTACCTCCTGCCCCACGTAGGCCTCCAATTCCGAGCTCAAAATCACGCGATGCTCCCGCAGCGCCCCTGCGTAGTACTCGAGCGGATGCGTTGAGGTTAAGAGCCCCAGCGCCCCCCACTCCTCGTCCGCGCGGTGCTTGCGCGAGTAATCCGGCAATTGCGGCACGATCCCCTGCAGGCTCCCTTCGCCAAACGCGTTCTCCCCGCTCACCTTCTTGCTCAGCACCGCGGCCTTCGCGAGCATCTTCAATTCCCACATGAGCTCCGGGCGCGTCCGCCCAAAGCCGTCGCACGCGCCCGTCTGGACCAACAGCTCCACATCCGACGGCGCCACGCCGCCCCGTTTCCACAGATCGCTCACCGAATCGAAGCGCTTCTCCTGCCGCTTATCCAGAATCTTCTCCACCGCGTCCCCGTTGAGGTTGCGAATCTCGACAAAGCCCACTCGGACCGCGTCGTCTTCCACCGTATAGCCCACCTCGCTCCGGTTCACGTCGGGCCGCCGCAGCTCGATCCCCAGGCGCCGCACCTCCTCGACATACACCGCGGCGTGATAAAATCCGCCGCGATTCGAGAGCACGCTCGACATGAACTCGGCCGGATAATGCGCCTTGAGATAGGTGCACTGATACGCCACCTCGCCGTAGCTGCTCGCGTGCGCCTTGCAATACGAATAGGCCGCGAAATTTGAAATCAGTCCCCAGATCTCTTCCGCGACTTCCTGCTCGACCCCCTTCGCCAGGGCCTTCTCGATAAAGCCCTTCATGCTTTTCGCCATCTCCGCCGGCGACCGCTTTTTGCTCATCGCACGCCGCAGCGCGTCCGCCTCGGCCAGGTCGAACCCGGCGATCACATGCGCGACCTTCATGATGTCCTCCTGATAAATCATTACGCCATAAGTGTCGCTCAGCACTTCCTCCATCCCCGGATGCAAATACTCCACGGGCTCCTTGCCGTGGTGACGCAAGATGAAGTGCTTCTTCATCCCGCTGCCGGAGGCCCCCGGACGCACCAGCGCGATCGTCTTGATCAGCATGTCCGTGTCCTCGCACATCGTCCGCTTCAGCAGCGACCGCATCGCCGGCGACTCGATCTGGAAACACCCGATCGTCCGCCCGTCGCGCAGCAGCGCTGACGTCAGCGGATCGCCCTCCGGCAGCGCTTCCACGTCCACCTCGAGCCCCCGGTTTTGCCGGACCTTCTCGACCGTATCGACAATCACCGTGAGCGACCGGTGCCCGAGCAGGTCCATCTTGATCAAGCCCAGGTCCTCGATCGGATCCATGTCGTACTGTGTAATCACGATGCCCTTCGCCGCCTCCTGCAACGGCACAAAGTCCGTCAAGGGCCGCGGCGCGATCACCAGCCCGCAGGGGTGAATCGATAAATGCCGGGGATAGCCGTCGATGAACTCGCTGATCTCGACGATCGATTTCAGCGGCTCCTCGTCAATCGGCAACCCGCGCGACTCGGGCAAATGCTTCACCACCGCCCGGATGTCCCCGCTGCCGTAACCAGGCAGCCGCCGCGTGATCCGCCCCACTTCCTCGGGCGACAAGCCCATCGCCTTGCCCACCTCGCGCACCGCCCCGCGCGCGTGAAAGGTGTTGAAGGTGCAGATCATCGCCACGCGGTCCGCGCCGTAGGTCTCATACACGTAATCGATTACCTCGTCGCGGCGTTTCCAGCAGAGATCGATGTCGATATCCGGGCAATCCGTGCGCGACAGGTTCAAAAAGCGCTCAAAATACAAGTCGTATTTCAGCGGGTCCACCCGCGTGATCCCCAGCACGTACGCCACCAGGCTGTTCGCCGCCGACCCCCGCCCCATCACCGGGATCCCGTTGCGGATCGCGTACTGCACGATGTCCCACACAATCAGAAAATACGGCGCGAAGCCCAATTGATGGATGATATCGAGTTCGTAACGCAGCCGGTCGATCACCTTCGGCGTCAACGGCCGGTAACGCCCTTTCGCCCCCTCGAAGGCCTCCTTCCACAAATATGAAAACGCCGTCTCCACCCCCTCCTTGTCACGCTCCGTAGGGGCGGGTTTGTAACCCGCCTTATCACTCCCACTGCTACCCCGGGCGGGTTGCAAACCCGCCCCTACACCCAGTGGCGTGGGCGTCTCGCCCGCGTAACCTACACCCTCCTTGTCATTGCGAAAGAGCGAAGCGACCGTGGCAATCTCTTCAACCGGCAACCCACACCCCTCTGTGTTCTCTGTGCCCTCTGTGGCTAAATCCCCCTGCGGCACCGGAAACTCCGGGAACATCGGCCGCCCCAACTCCAACTCGACGTTGCACCGCTCGACAACCCAATCAATATTCGACAAGGTCTCCGGCCAATCGCCATACAGCCGCTCCATCTGCTTGGGCGAGCGAAACCATGCGCGCCCATCCGCCGTATCCCCTTCCTCCAATACGCCGACCGTCGTGTTCAGGCGAATCGCCGTCAACACCCGGTGCACTTCGAAATGCTCCGGCTCCAAAAAATACACCGGGCTCACCGCCACCGGCCGCAGCCCGCGCGCAAGCGCCCAGTCGCGCAACCGCTCCGCCTGATAACGCGATCGCCGGTCCCCGTAATGCGTCACGCCCACCAAGGGTTCAATCCCCACCTCACACAACCGCTCAATAACCTCCCGATCCGAACTGATCACAAACACCCCTACTTTCTTTCTTAGAAAAGAAAGAAAGTAGGCAAAGAAAGAATCGTAACCCGCTGACGCGGGATCTTCAGCTACGCAACTCGTGTAGGGTGGGGCTTGCCCCACCGATCCTCGCTGCTCGCTGAGGCCACGGTGAGGCCCCAGCCCCTTGCCCGCCGAAGGCGGCAACGGTTTCTCTTTGCTTACTTTCTCTTTTCCCAAAGAGAAAGTAAGGTGGTAGGCGGTCAGGAGTTCACAGAGGTGGGAGTAGCCTTGTCGATCGCGCGCGAGGACGACCATGCCGTCGAGCGTTGCGCCCAGGATGGGGTTTATCCCCACCTCACGCGCCGCCTGGTAAAAGGGAATTGCCCCGTACAGCCCTGCCGTATCCGTCAGCGCCAGCGCATGCAGGCCGTGCTCCACCGCGCGCCCGACCAACTGACGCAACGTCGCCGTCCCCTCCAGCAACGAACGATTGCTATGTACATGCAAATGCACCGGCACACCCACTCCGCAAGCGCCGGGACACTCGCACTGTTATTTGAAACCGCCAAGACGCCAAGAGCGCCAAGAACAACTATTTTTTAGCCTCGGATTTTACGGATGACACGGATTTGTTTTGTCCGCAGATAACACAGATGAACGCAGATTTCCCCCCTCTGATATTTTGAATTGTGAAACAGCCCCGAAGGGGTGTAACAAATTAAACCTGTAAAGCATAATTTGCGGTTCTTGGCACTTAAAAAATCACCTATCATTATTTATTGGTAGTTTAAGATCCGTTCCATCCGTCAAATCCGAGGCTAAAAAGTGCAGTTCTTGGCGCTCTTGGCGTCTTGGCGGTTATCCCTTCTTCGTGGCGACGAGGACCTTGGTAATAGTCGGCACGAGGTCGTCTGAGTGGATTTCCGAGAAGCCTGCCGCCTCCACCTCCGTCTCCAGATATTCCGCGGTGAGACGTACCGGCTCGGGCGAAGTCACCATCACGAGCATCCACAGCGCCGCGGAAAGCGGGCCCGTGCCGCCGGCATTGACCATGAAATCGTGGAGCACGAGTTTCCCACCCGGCCTGAGCGCGGCGTGGGCTTTTCGCATCAACGCGCCGATGTCTTCCTTGCCCACGGCGCTCAACAGATACGACATCAGCACCACGTCCTGTTCGATGGGCCACGCCGACTCAAGCGCGTCCCCTTCGATATACTCGACCCGCTCCTCCAGCCCGGCCTCGGCCATGTATTTCCGCGCGACATCCACCACCGCGGGGTAATCCAGGATGGTCGCGTGCAACTCGGGATATTTCCGGCACAGCGTAATCGTAAACGCGCCGCTGCCCCCCGCGACGTCCAACAGACGCTGTGGCGCATCCAGCTCGACCTTCCGCGCCATCAAATACGCCGGACCCATCGAGCCGGCATGCTGCGAATGGCTGAAGGCCGCGGCCTCTTCAGGGTCCTCCGCGACTTCCTGATAGAGCCCGACCGGCGTGCCCGCGAGCGCCTTGCCGATGTTCAACGCATGCGGATAGATCTGCTTACCGACCTGCAGGCGAATGTACTCGCCAAAACACTCCGGCGCCTCCGGATCGAGATACTTCGCCGAGGCCGGCGCGTTCGCATAGCGGTCGCCCTCCTTCGTAAGCAACCCCAGCGCCACCAACGGCGTCAGCAACATCGCCAGGCGGTCCGCGCGCACGCCCACTTTCTCCGCCAAGTCCGCCGCCGTCAATGCGCCATCGCGCAACCGTCCGAACACATCCGCATCCAAACCCGCCACCAGCGCCTGCGTGCCCATGAACCCATAGGCGATCTTCGATATCTCCCGCACATCCGTAATCGCATCCATATACCCACCCCTATTTAACCGCCAAGACGCCAAGAGCGCCAAGAACGGCACACCATACTTTCCAGGCTAAATTCACAAGCCCCGAAGGG